>NZ_JBHWZH010000090.1:0-12008 GCF_042728285.1 Streptomyces sp. NPDC060194
GCATGTTTTTTTTCTACACCCCAGCGGCACCCCCCCCCCCCGCGCCTGCGCCGGCGCGGCCCGGGCCCCCGGGGGGGCGGGGCTCGGGGGGCGCCCCCCACGGCCAGCGCGCAGTGCGCGATGCCGCAGCCGACCTGCGTTCAGCAGCCCTTCGCCCTGGCGGGCTCGGGGTTCTTCAGCGCCGTCAGCGTCGTGGTCGCCTGCTTGCGCGGTGTGAGCTGCGTGAACTTGTCCCCGATGACGAGGTCGACGGTCCTCCCCGAGCGCGTGTCGTGCTCGGTCCGCTCGCCGGCGAGCTGGGCGCCGAGCACCTTGAAGGCGCCGTCGGAGGTGGCGGGCGCCCCGAGGAGCAGCGCCGCGTCCTTGACCTTCTTGTCGTAGGCCTTGGGGGCGTTGCCCACCTCGCCCACCTTGAAGCCGCGCTTCTTCAGCTCGTCGGCCGTCTTCTTCGCCAGCCCGCTGCGGGGGGTGGCGTTGAGGACGTTGACGGTGACGGTGCCGGGGGCGGGCAGGGCGACCGCCTTGACCGCGGCCGGGGAGGCCGAGGGCGCGCAGCCGGCCTTGGCGCCCGCCTTCGCCTTGGCGCCGTCGGACGTCCCGGAGTAGACGTCGACGAGCTGGAGGGTCCCCCAACCGGCCAGACCCGCCACGGCCAGCGAGGTGACCAGGACCAGGACGATCCTGCGACGCCGCCGCGGGCGGCGCATACGGGGGTACGCGGTGCCCGTGACGCGGTACTTTCCGCCCATGCCGGGGGGAGTGAGCATGCTCATGGACCGAGCGTAGTGCGCGGGGGATGACTTGCGTACTAAATGATCATCGCCGGATGCAGGGGCTACCCGAAAGAGCGGATCGCCGACTCCGGGTGGCGGTGCTCCGGTGGCGGGCCGCGCCGAGCGGTGCGGTCCCGGCGGTCAGCCGAGTTCGAGGACCCGGGCGTGCAGCACCTGGCGCTGCTGGAGCGCGGCGCGGACGGCGCGGTGCAGCCCGTCCTCCAGGTAGAGGTCGCCCTGCCACTTCACGACGTGGGCGAACAGGTCGCCGTAGAACGTCGAGTCCTCGGCGAGGAGGGTCTCCAGGTCGAGCTGGCCCTTGGTCGTCACCAGCTGGTCGAGGCGGACCGGGCGCGGTGCGACGTCCGCCCACTGCCGGGTGGATTCCCGGCCGTGGTCGGGGTAAGGCCGGCCGTTTCCGATGCGCTTGAAGATCACACGGAAAGCCTACCGGGCGAGCGCTGTCCGGCGCAGCCTCGTGGGGGGACGGGAAAGAGGTGCGCCGCACGGGGCGGCGCACCTCTTCGGCCGTGGTGGCGGTGCCGGTTCCCTACTCCGCCACGTGGTGGTCGTGGCCCTCGTGCAGACCGCCGCCGCCGGTGTTGTTCCCGGTGGAGGGCCGCGGGGTGATCGGCGCCGTCAGCGAGCTGAGGTCGTAGGCGTAGGTGCCGACCGCGTTGGCGATGACGTCGATGTTGACGTCGAAGGCCTTCATCGAGATGTTCTTGATGTCGTCGCAGGCCTGGTGGTAGCAGGGGTCGTAGGCGACGCCGGCCTCACCGCCGTAGCGTGCGGCCTGCTCGGGGGTCTTGATGCCCTCGGCGCCGGTGAAGGTGCCGCCGGAGGGGATGCCGACCTCGATGAACGGCCCGTAGTCGGAGCGGCCGGAGAAGTCGGTGCCCTCGTTCGGGATGTCCTTGGAGTCGAGGAAGTCGGTGATCTGCCGCTCCAGCTGGGCGGAGCCCTCGGGGCCCGGACCCGCGCCGACGCCGTCGGAGTCGTCGCCGTCGTAGACGAAGTTCACCGCGTTCGGCGAGGCGATCATGTCGAAGTTCAGGTAGAGCTTGATCTGCGCGCGCTGCGCCTCGGTGAGGTCCGCGACGTACGCCTCGGAGCCGAGCAGGCCGAACTCCTCGGCGGACCACCAGGCGAACTTGACCTTGTTGGCCGGCTTGGCGCCCGACTTGGCGAGCTCGACGGCGGTCTCCAGGAGACCGGCCGAGCCGGAGCCGTTGTCGTTGATGCCGGGGCCCTCGGCGACCGAGTCGAGGTGCGCGCCGAGGAAGACGGTGTTGTCCGCGTTCCCGCCGCGCGTCTCGGCCGTCACGTTGTAGGTCGTGCGGTTCTCGCGCAGCTCGCGGATGTCGAGGGTGACCTTGACCTCGCCCTTGTCGACCTCGGCGGCGAGCGCCTCGCCGTCGGCCTGGGTGATGCCGCCGGTGGGTATCCGGCCGGCGGTCGGGTCGCCGATGGTCCCGTTGAGCGGGCCCGCGGTGTTGTTGTAGATGATCGCGCCGACCGCGCCGGCGTCGGCGGCGTTGGCCTGCTTCTGGGCGAAGGGGCAGCCGCCGCGCTTGACGAGCGCGATCTTGCCGGTGAAGGCGCCGGCGGCGAAGTCGGCCGCCTCGCAGCCGGTGGTGCCGTCGGCGTCGACCTTCACGTGCGAGACGGGGGCCGTGACCCCGCCCGCCGGGGAGTTCGCCGTGTACGTCATCAGAGTGATCGGGATGTCGCGGGGCGCCGGGGAGACGACCTTGAGCGACTCGGCGACCGTCTCGACGTAGACGAAGTCGAACTCGTGCCGCTCGACCTTGTAGCCCGAGAGCTTCATCAGCGCCGCGACGTACTCCGCCGAGAGCTTGTGGCCCTGGGAACCCGCGACCCGGGTGTCCTTGGAGACGTCGGCTATCGCCTGGAAGGCCTTCAGGTGCTTGAGGCCGTCCTTGGCGGAGGCGCCCTTCACCAGCTTCGCGGCGAGTTTGCGGGCCTCCTTCGCGGGGTCGGCCGGCTTGCCGTGGGCGAGCGCGGGGGAGGCGGCGAGGAGGGGCGTGGCGAGGGCCGCGGCGGCGGTGACCGCCAGGGCTCTGCGGGATCGTGCGTTCACAGGGGTCCTTCCGGTGCGAACGAAGTTGAGGGGAAACTAGCGATCAGAAAGGCCCCTGTGAACGCGAATGCGGGAAATCAGTCCAGATTTCGACCTCGGACAGATCGGAAGTGATCGTTCCGGTTCGGTCGTTCAGGGGCGCGGTCCGCGGGGCGCGGGCGTTCGGGGTCGGGGGTGCGCGGGGTACCGCCGGCCCCCGGGCCCTCCGGTCGCGGGGCCGCCGCGCGGGCGGCCTCCGCGCGGACGAGGGCGGACAGGACGGCGTACGGGTCCACTGCCATGACGGGTTCTTCCTCCGGCTGCCGGGTCGTCTTGACGTGCCGGTGCGCGCGGCGGGCGGGTGACGGGGCGTCACCGCCCGTCGCCGCGGGGGCGGTCAGCAGCGGAGGACCGTGCAGCGGGCGTGGAGGGCGGGCACCGGGACCGGCGGGGCGTAGGGGGCGGGGCGAGCGGGCGCCGCGGCCGCGCGGGCGACCACGCGGTGCGCGGTCGCGCCGCCCGTACCGCCTGCGCGGCGCGGCGCGGTCCGCGCGTCCGTCTCGGACGCGGCCGACTCGGGCGCCCCCTCCGCCGGCTCGACGGCCGCCGGCGGGCGGGGCGGAGCGGCCCCCTCGGCCGTGGCGCCCGCGGTCTGGGCCGCGCCGAACAGCAGGCCCAGCGCGAGCACGATCAGCACTCCGAGCCGGGCCCACGGCGGCGCCGCGGCCGTGCGCGGGGTCCGGTGCGGAGGGGTCATGCGCAGTGTTGTCCCCGCGCCGGGCCGTGGCCCTCCCGGGGAGCGCGGGAGAAACGCCCTGTTGGAGTACCCGGGGTCCGCGTGGGGCCCGCCCCGGTCAGGGCTTGCGGGCCTCGACCAGGGAGCGGGCGGAGTGGGCGACGAACGGGCCGTCGCGGCGGATCCGCGCGTCCAGCTCGCGCAGCCGGTCGCGGTAGGCGTCGACCGTGAAGCCGGGGACCATCCAGACGACCTTCCGCAGGAAGTACACGACCGCGCCGATGTCGCGGAACTCCGTCCGCAGCCGCTCGGAGCGCAGGTCGACGACCTCAAGACCGGCCGCCTCGGCGCCCGCCGCCTCGCGGTCGGGGTGGCGGCCGCGCCGTACGGCCTCCGGCTGCGGACCGAGGAAGTACTCGACGAGCTCGAAGACGCTCGCGGGGCCGACGTGCTGGGCGAAGTACGCACCGCCGGGCCGCAGGACGCGGGCGATCTCGGCCCAGTGGGGCGCGACGGGGTGGCGGGCGGTGACCAGGTCGAAGGCGGAGTCGGCGAACGGCAGGGGCGGCGCGCCGGAGTGGGCGACGACGACCGCACCGAGCGGGTGGAGCAGCTCCGTCGCCCTGGCCGCGTTCGGGGGCCAGCCCTCGGTGGCGGCCGCGACCGGCGGGAGGCCGCCCGCCAGCGCGGCGGCGCCCGCGAGGACCTCGCCGCCGCCGGTGTCGAGGTCGAGCAGGGCCCGCGCGGCGGGCAGCCGCTCCGCCAGGGACCGCTGGTAGCCCCAGGAGGGGCGCTCCTCGGTGGCGCGGCCGTCGAGCCAGGAGAAGTCCCAGCCGTCGACGGAGGCGGCGTCCGCCTCGGCCACCAGGTCGTCGAAGGTGCGCTGCGCGTGGTCCATCCCGCCAGGCTCGCAGTGCGCCCCCGCGCCGGCCACCGGTTATCGGGGGCGTGGGGCCGTCCGCGCGGATGTCCGGTGGTCAGCCGACGAGCATCCCGATCGACGCCGTCACACCCACCACCACGATCAGCCCGCGCAGCGCGACCGGCGGCAGCCGGCGGCCGAGGCGGGCGCCCAGCAGCCCGCCCAGGGCCGAGCCGACGGCGATCACCCCGGCGGCCGCCCAGTCGATCTCGGCGACCGCGACGAAGACCACGGAGGCGACCCCGTTGACGAGCCCCGCGAGGACGTTCTTCACCCCGTTGAGCCGCTGCAGCCCGTCCCGCAGCGCGCTGCCGAGCAGGCCCATGAGCAGCACGCCCTGCGCGGCGCCGAAGTAGCCGCCGTAGACGCCGGTGCCGAGGACGCCGAGCCACAGCGCGGGACCGCCGTCCGCGCGGTGCTCGCCGCGGGCGTCCTGCCGGGCCTGCACCCGGCGGCTCAGGCGGGGTTGGAGGACCACGAGCGCGCACGCGGTCAGAATCAGCGCGGGGACGATCGCGTCGAACGCTCCGGAGGGGAGCCGGAGCAGCAGCAGCGCGCCGGCGATCCCGCCGATCAGGGAGGCGGCGCCCAGCTTGAGCAACCGCCCCCCCTGCCCCTTGAGTTCGCGCCGGTAGCCGTAGACCGCGCTCAGTACGCCCGGGACCAGCCCCACGGTGTTGGTGACGTTCGCGAGGACCGGCGGGTAGCCGAAGGCCAGCAGGGTGGGAAAGGTGATCAGGGTGCCGGACCCGACGACGGCGTTGATGCCGCCCGCGGCGACCGCGGCGGCGCCGATGGCCAGGGCTTCGAGCGCGTGCAAGGGGAGTGCCTCTCGGGTGACGGGGCCCGCGTCGGCGGGTGTGGACGCGGCGCTGCGCGCGCGGTGGGTCGGCACCCGCCCGGCGGCCGCCGCTCGCGTCGCCGCCCGTGGTCAAGGGTCGTCACCGGTCGGCGGGCACCGTCGCGTTGTTGCCGCCCTGGGCCCGCCGTCGATCTTCCTGTGCGCCGTGACCCCCGTCAATCCTGGCTCCTGGAGCGGCATTCGTGCGGCGGGGGCGTTCGCGGGTCCGGTCGCGTCGGGCAACGAGCCGGAATCGGCGGGTCCGTTGGGCGTCACCCTGAGGGCATCTGTCCGAATAATCCAGCTCTGTTCGTCAATGCGGCGCCACCCGTGCTTTACTCTTCGCCACCGGAAGATAGCTTTCTGTAACTGTCCGTGACGGGGTCCGTCGTGACGGTTCAGCGGTGTGCGAAGGGGAGATCACTGTGCCGGCCGCCGTTCTCGAGAACATCGCAGGGTGGGTTCCCCCGCGTGTGGTCGCCAACGCCGAACTGCCCGCCGCCTGGGGCGTCGACGACCCGTGGGTCCGCCGCCGCACCGGCATCGCCACCCGCCACTGGGCGGGGCCCGGGGTCACCACCGGGGACCTCGCCCTGACGGCGGCCGGGAAGGTCCTCGCGAGCAGCGGCCGACCGCCGCTCGACGCGATCCTGGTCGCCTCGTCCACCGGCGACCAGCCGATGCCCGCCATGGCCCCCTGGCTGGCCACCCGGCTGGGGTACGGCGGTGTCGCCGCCTGGGACCTCTCCGCGGCCTGCACCGGCTTCGTGTACGGACTCGCCTCCGCCGTCGGCCTGTTGACGTGCGGGGTGGCCCGGCGGGTGCTCCTGGTGGCCGCCGAGGTGTACAGCACCCTGGTGCACCCCGACGACCGGGGCGCGGGCGTCGTCTTCGCCGACGGCGCCGCCGCGGTCCTGCTGCGGGCGGCCGGACCGGCCGAACCCGCCGGGACCGCCTCCTACGGCCGGGTGCTCGGCTTCGACCTGGGCAGCGACGGCGCCGAGCGGGAGCTGATCCAGGTGGCCGCCGGCGGCGCCCGGGAGCGGGCGGAACCGGGCCGGTTCGGGCCCGCGGACCGCTACTTCCGGATGCGCGGCCGGGAGGTCTTCCAGCACGCGGTGACCCGCATGACGGAGTCCTCGGCCGCGCTGCTCGCCCGCACCGGGTGGGCGGCGGCCGACATCGACCGGTTCGTCACCCACCAGGCCAACGCCCGCATCCTCACCGCCGTGGGGGAGCGCCTGGACGTCCCCTCGGAACGGCACGTCACCAACATCGAGCGGGTCGGCAACACCGGCGCCGCCTCGATCCCGCTCGCCCTGGCCGACGCGGCCTCGCGGGGCGAACTCCGCGCCGGGGAGCGCGTGCTGGCCACCGCCTTCGGCGCGGGGCTCACCTGGGGCTCCACCGCGCTCGTCTGGCCCGAACTGCCGCCGGTGGAGCCGGTCACCGCTCCGCTCGCCGACTGACCCTCCTCAGGGGCCGCGGTTCCGATCGACCTCCACAGGCACGCGATCGCTTGCCAGGAGCGCGTTTTCGGCCCGGCCCGCGCCGCCTGTTCCCGCGCGGCACCCCGTCCACACCTGTCACCACCCTCTGTCCCGTCTCCCGAAAGGCACCCCCATGTCGTCCTCCGCTGCCCGCCCCGCCGTCGCCGCTGCCGCGCCCGCCGTACCGGCCCCCGACCGGCTGTCCGTGGACGCCGTCGTCAAGGAGGTGCTCTCGGGGAAGTTCGAGGTGCCGGCGGGCGACCTCGTTCCCGACGCGACCCTGGGGAGCCTCGACCTGGACTCGCTGTCGCTCGCCGAACTCGCCCTGGCGCTGCAGGAGGAGCTCGGTTTCAAGGTCGAGGAGCACGAGGCCGCCAAGGACACCACGGTCGGCGAGCTCCTCATGACGCTGAATGCCAAGCGCGCCGCGGCGGACACGCTGTGAGCCGGCCGTCCGGCGCGGTCGCGCTCACCGGCATCGGGATGATCACCCCGGCCGGGATCGGCCGCGAGGCGACCTGGTCCGGGGTCTGCTCGGGGCGGCCGACCGCGGAGCGAGACCCGCAACTCAAGGGCCTGCCGGTCGACTTCTCCTGCCGGGTGCCGGAGATGACCGAGGACGAGGCCCGCATCGGCGGCCGCAAGGGCTGGCGGATGGGCCGCTTCACGCAGCTCGCCGTGCTGGCCGCCCGCGAGGCCGTCGCCGACGCCGGCCTCGACCCGGCGACCTGGGACGGGGACCGGGTGGCCGTGGTGATCGGCTCCGGGCTCGGGGGCGCCGCCCACCTGGAGGACCAGGCGGTCCGCCTGAGGGCCGGCGGGCCCGACCTGGTCTCCCCGGTCCTGATCCCGATGCTGATCCCCAACATGGCCGCCGGCGAGGTGCTGATCGACCTCGGGGCGCGGGGTCCTTCGCTGTCGACGGAGTCGGCGTGCGCCTCCGGGGCCAGCGCGCTCGCCGTCGCCCGCGACCTGCTCCGGTCGGGCGCGTGCGACGTCGCGGTGGCCGGCGGCGCCGAGGCGGGGGTGTCCCCGGCGGTGACCACCGGCTTCCACCGGATGGGGGCGCTGTCCGCGCGGGGCGACGATCCGGCGGGCGCCTCCAGGCCGTTCGCCGTCGACCGGGACGGTTTCGTCATCGCCGAGGGCGCGGCCGTCGTGGTCCTGGAGCGGGCCGAGGACGCCGCCGCGCGGGGCGGCCGCGGCTACGCGCACCTGGTGGGCGTCGGGATGTCCTCCGACGCCCACCACCCGACCGCCCCCGCACCGGGCGGCAGGGCCGCCGGGACGGCGCTGCGCACCGCGCTCGCGGACGCGGGGCTGGCGGGCGGGGACGTCGACCACGTCAACGCGCACGGCACGTCGACGACGCTGAACGACCGCACGGAGGCGGAGTTGATCAGCCAGTCGCTGCCGCACGGTCCGAGCGTCACCGCGGCCAAGGGCGTCCTCGGGCACGCCCTGGGCGCCGCTGGTGCGATCGAGGCCGCGCTGACCGCGCTCACGCTCCACCGCGGCACCGTTCCGCCGGTCGCCAACCTGACGCCGGACCGGCTGGCGTTCCCCGCCCTCGACTGCGTGACGGGCCGGGCACGGCGCCAGGAGGTGCGGGCGGCCGTCAGCCACTCGTTCGGGTTCGGCGGCCACAACGTGGTGCTGGCGTTCCGGGCGGCGTGAGCCGCGGTGATCCCCCTGAGCGAGAAGGGCGTTCGGTGACCCCGATCCACAGCGCGCTGGTCCACGCCGCCGTGCACGTGCCCGCAGGCCGGCAGAGCGCGGCCGAGGCGGAGGAGCTGTTCCGGCGGCGCAACCCGGGACTCGGGCTCCCGCCCGGCGTCCTGGAGCACATGTACGGGCTGCGGCAGCGGACCGTCGCACCCCCCGAGGACCAGCCCTCGGACCTCGCCGCGCGGGCCGCGCGGACGGTCCTGGCGGAGTCCGGCACCGACGCCCGCGACGTCGACCTGCTGCTCTTCGCCGGCATCCTCGCCGACTACGAGGAGCCGGCCACCGCGCACGTCGTCGCCGACAAGATCGGGGTGGCGGCTCCCGTGATGGACCTCAAGAACGCCTGCAACGGGGTGCTGAACGCCCTGGAGGTCGCGGACGCGTTCGTCAGGGCCGGGCGCTACCGCCGGGTCCTGGTGACCACCGGCGAGGTCAGCACCCGGGAGAGCCGCTGGCACGAGCCGGTGGGCGACCGCGCGGAGGCGCTGTCGGCGCTGCCGAGCCTGAGCACCGGCGACATGGGGTCGGCCCTCCTGGTGGAGGCCTCGGCCAGGCCCGGCGTCCTGGGGGCGCGCTTCTTCGCGAACTCCCGGGGCTGGCCGGCCGCCACCCTGCCCAACGCCTACGCCGACCACCGCCGACTCGGCCGGTTGCGCATCGACAGCGCCCGGTTGGCGGCCTCCTTCGACGGCCTGCCCGAACGGATCCGGGCGGCGGTCGGCGAACTGGGCGTCAAGGCCGGCGACTTCGACCTGGTCTGCGTGCACCAGCCGTCCGTCCCGTTCACCCGGCTCGTCTGCGAGTGGATCGGCGTCGATCCCGACCGCGTGTTGGCCACCTTCCCCGACCACGGGAACGTGGCCACGAACACGATCCCGCTGCAGCTCGCCACCGCTCTCAGGGAGGGCCGCCTGCGGCGCGGGGACCTGGTGGGGCTGTTCGGGTTCGCCAGCGGGGCGAGCGCCGGGGTGGTGGTGTGCGAGTGGTGAGGGCTCCCCGGCTGGCTCCGCTGCCGCCGGAGCGCTGGTCCGGCGCGCTGCGCGCCTTCCTGGACGGCTCCCGCGCGGACGGCCCCGGGCGGGAGCCCCTCTTCGGGACGCTCGCCCACCACCCGGCCGTCGCGGCCGCCTGGCTGGGGCTCGCCCGGACGCTGACGCACGAGGGGACGCTGTCGGCGCGGGACCGCGAGCTCGTCGTCCTGCGCACCGCCCACCGCCTCGGCGGCGCCTTCGTGTGGTCCCGCCACCGCGCGCACGCGGTGGAGCGCGGCCGGCTGTCCGCGGCGGAGGCGGACGCCACCGCCCGCCCGACGGACGGCTGTGCGTGGCCCGCGCAGGACGCCGCCGTCCTGGAGGCCGCCGACGCGCTGGTGGACCGGGCCGATCTGCCGGACGCGCTGTGGGCGCGGCTGTCGGCGGACCGCTCCCCGCGGCAGCTGGTCGAGCTGCTCGTCCTCGCCGGCCAGTGCGCCATGGTCTGCACGCTCCTGCGCACCCTGCGCACGCCCCCCGACCCGCAGTGCGACCGCGGTCCTGCTCCGGCGCCCCTCCACGGGCCGCCGGACGGCCGACGACCCGCCCCGTAAGGCCTTGTGCCCGCGATCCACCTGAGAGGTTCCATGACGACGGCCCATCCGGACACCGCGGTGGCCCTGCCCGCGCCCTACGGGCGGTGTCCGTACGATCCTCCGCCCGCCTACGGGGCCGGTGGTCCGGTGGGGCGCGCGGTGCTGCCCGACGGGGCGCGGTGCTGGGTGGTCACCGGGCACGCGGAGGTGCGGGCCGTGCTGGCGGACGACCGGTTCAGCGCGGACGCCCGCACGCCGGGGTTCCCGTTCCTGTCGGCGGGCCAGCGGCGGCTGGCGACCGACCGGCCGAGCTTCGTCCGGCTCGACGACCCGGAGCACGCGCGGCTGCGGCGGACGGTCAGCGGGGACTTCGCCGTGCGGCGGGTCGACGCGATGCGGCCGGGCATCCAGCGGATCGTCGACGACGCCGTGGACCGGATGACCGCGCGCGGCCGGTCCGCCGACCTGGTGGCCGACGTCGCGCTGCCCGTGCCGTCCCTGGTGATCTGCCTGATGCTCGGCGTGCCCTACGAGGACCACGCGTACTTCCAGGCGCTGAGCCGCACCCTGCTCGACAACACCGCCGGTTCGGAGCGCATCGCGGACGCCCATGGGGAGCTGATGGGTTACTTCGCCGCGCTGGCCGCCCGCAAGGCGCGCGAGCCCGGTGACGACATCCTGAGCCGGCTGGCGGCCCGCCCGGACCTCGGCCCCGAGGAGGTCGCCTCCCTCGGCTTCCTGCTCCTGGTCACCGGGCACGAGTCGACCGCGCACATGACCGCGCTGTCCGTCCTGGCGCTGCTGCGCGGGGACGGCTCGGCGGCGCGGCGCCTGCGTGCGGAGCCCGGCCGGCTGCCCGGTGCGGTGGAGGAGCTGCTGCGGTACCTCACGGTCGTCCACCTCGGTCTCGGCCGGGCGGCCACCGCGGACGTCGAGGTCGGGGGCGTCCGGATCCGCGCGGGCGAGGGGGTGGTGGCGATGCTGTCGACGGCCAACCGCGACCGGAGCGTCTTCGAGGGCGCGGGGGCGGCGGGTCCGGACGAGCTCGATCTCGGGCGGGACGCCCGCCGCCACCTCGCCTTCGGCTTCGGCGTCCACCGGTGCCTCGGGCACGCGCTGGCCCGCGCCGAGCTGCAGATCTGCCTGGAGACGCTGCTGCGGCGGCTTCCGGGGCTGCGGTTGGCCGTCCCGGAGGCGGAACTCCGGTTCGGCGGCTCGCAGATCGTGTACGGGGTGGAGGCGCTGCCCGTCGGCTGGTGAGCGGGTTGTCCACAACCGCGGGGTTGTCCACAGATTCGCGGAACGCCCCCCGCCGCGGGGTGGCGGAACCGATCATGGGACACATGACTGGAACCGCCGAGATCACCACCACGACCCTGTCCCTCACCGTCGACGACGTGACCGCGTCCCGCGACTTCTTCGTCGCGCACCTCGGGTACGAGGAGGCCATGGCCGCGCCCGGCTTCGCCTCCCTGACCCGGGACGACGCGGCCGCCGACATCGTCCTGCTCCAGCGCGGCACCGAGGTGCTCCCCGCCGACCAGCGCGACCGGCGGGCCGAGGGGATCATCGTCGCCTTCACCGTCACCGCCCTCGACGCCGAGGAGAAGCGGCTGCGCGAGGAGGGTGTCGTCCCGACGCTGGAGATCCGCGAGGAGCCGTGGGGCGAGCGGTTGTTCCAGGTGACGGACCCGAACGGGATAGTCGTGCAGTTCGTGGAATGGGCGGTCACCGGCGAGGAGTGACCGGCCGGCCCGGCCGCTGCACACGGACAGCGCCGTGGGGGGGGGGGCGCGGGGGGGCGGGGGCGGCGCGGGGGGGGGGGGCGGCCCCGCCGGGGCGCAGGGAGGGGGGCCCACCCCCCCGCC
>NZ_JBHWZH010000090.1:12018-24810 GCF_042728285.1 Streptomyces sp. NPDC060194
CCGGGCGCCTACCTTGCCATTGTGTCCTGTCGCCCGACCCGCCCGGCGGCGCGCTGCCACACCCCCCCCCCCCCGGGGCCCCGCCCCCCCCGGGGCCGGGTGGTCCGGCCGCCCGGCCGTGGTGAACGCCGGCGTCACGCCCGCCGGGCCAGCCGCTCGGCGGCGGCCGGGTCCAGGGCCGCGCCCTCGGTGAACGCCGCCGCGAAGCCGTCCGGTCCCAGTCGGGCGCGTGCCGCGGCCGTCACCCGGTCGACGTCCGCGCGTTCGGCGGCGGGGAGCGGGGCGTCCACGCTCTGGCGCGCGCGGGCCGCGGCGCCGAGGAGCCGGGCGGCGTGGCCGGCCCCGGCCGCCGTGCCGTCGTCGGCGAGCGCGGCCGCCCCCGCGAGGCCCTCGAACGACAGCGCGAGCGTGCGCGGGTCGGCCAGGGAGAGGGCGAGGTCCAGTCCGGCGAGGTGCAGCGTCCGGGCCCGGGCGGCGTCGCCCCGCAGTTCGGCCACGAAGCCCAGCTCGGCGAGGAGCAGGTGGTTGCCGGCCTCCGAGGAGACGTCGGCGTACCAGGCGCGGATGCGGTCGAGTTCCGCCTCGGCGGTGTCCAGGTCGCCCGAGCGGCGGGCTCCGAGCGCCGACCCCATCCGCGCGTGGATCTCGCCGAACTTGTAGCCGAGGTCCGAGGCCAGCTTCCGGGCGCGCTCGTGCAGCTCCCGGGCCTGCTCCCAGTCCTTCCGCAGCAGCGCCAGCCGCCCGAGTCCCGACAGCCGCGCGGACACCTCGGTGCGCAGCCCGAGGTCCTCCGCGATGCGCAGCCCGTCGTTCTGCAGGCGGGCGGCCTCGGCGTAGTCGCCCTTGATCTCCGCGAGCGAGGCGAGCGGGGACACGGTCTGCAACGCGCCCCACCGGTCGCCGAGTTCGCGGAAGATCCGGGCGCTGCGGTGGCCGGCGCGGTCGACGGTGGCGAGGTCGCCGCTGATGACCGCCTGCACCGAGCGGAGGGCGAGCGTCGCCGCGATCCCCCAGCGCGCCTCCGGGCCGGGCTCGGCCTCCTCGAAGAGCGCGAGAGCCCGGGCGTTCAGCTCCGCGCTCGCCACCGGGGCGCCCACGTTGAACAGCCCGAGCGCGTACAGCCAGGCCGCGCGCCCCCGGCGCAGGGGGTCGTCGATCCACGGGTCGGCGGTGCGGGGTGCGGCCTGCTCACCGGTGAGAAGGCCGAACGCGTCCCGCAGCATGGCCGGTTCCGGATGCGCCGCGGTCCCCGACGCCGCCAGCACCTCCGAGAGCGTGCGGACGGCGTCGTCAAGGCGGCCGCGCAGCAGCCACCACCAGCTCAGCGCGGTGGCCAGCCGCACCCCCGCCTCGGTCGCGGCCTCCCCCGAACACCCCGGCTCGCGGCCCAGCGCCGCGTCGAGCGCGGCCCGCAGGTTGGCGCGCTCCGCGTCCAGGCGGTCGAGCCACTCCCGCTGGTCCGCGCCGCGCAGCCGCGGCTCCGCGCGCTCGGCGAGCGCCAGGAAGTAGCGCAGATGCCGCTCGCGGACGGCGCCGAGGTCCTCCAGCTCCGCCAACCGCTCCCTCGCATACGCGGCGACGGACTCCAGGAGTCGGTAGCGGGGCCCGCACGGCCCGTCGACCACGACCACCAGGGACCGGTCGACCAGCCGGGTCACCAGGTCGAGCACGTCCTCGGGGGAGACCCCGTCCCCCGCGCAGACGGCCTCTGCCGCCTCCAGGGTGCAGCCGTCGCGGTGCACCGCGAGCCGACGGAGCACGATCCGCTCGGGTGCGCCGAGCAGCTCCCAGCTCCAGTCGATCATCGCGCGCAGGGTCTGCTGCCGGGCCGGCGCACCGCGCCGCCCGGTGGTGAGCAGCCGGAACCGGTCGGTCAGTCGGGCCGCCAGTCGCTCCACCCCCAGCGCCCGGACGCGGGTCGCCGCGAGCTCCAGCGCCAGCGGGATCCCGTCAAGACGGGCGCAGATCTCCGCCACGGCCCCCCGGTCGGCGTCCGACGGCGCGAAGCCGGGGGCCGC
Source organism: Streptomyces sp. NPDC060194 (assembly GCF_042728285.1). NCBI lineage: Bacteria > Bacillati > Actinomycetota > Actinomycetes > Kitasatosporales > Streptomycetaceae > Streptomyces > Streptomyces sp. NPDC060194. The sequence goes on from NZ_JBHWZH010000090.1 coordinate 14,037, forward strand.
CGCGGCGGCGCGCTCGGTGAAGAGCCGCACGGCGTCCGGCGACGGCAGCGGTTCGACCGCGACGACGGTCTCCCCCGTCAGCCCCAACGGCTCCTGGCTGGTGGCGAGCACGCGCAGCCCCGGGGCGGACTCGAGCAGGGACGCGGCGAGCGCGGCCGCCGCCTCCACGACGTGCTCGCAGTTGTCGAGCACCAGCAGCGCGGTCCGGTCGCGCAGCGCGGTGGCCAGCCGGGCGGCGGGTCCGCCGGACGGCACGGGGCCCGAGGGGGCGTCGTCGTGCAGGCCGAGGACCATGGCGACGGCGGGCGCCAGATCGGCCGGCCCGCCCCGCAGCCCGGCGAGTTCCACCAGCCATACCCCGTCGGGGAAGCCGCCGCCCGCCTGCCGCCGCGCGGCCTCCACCGCCAGCCGGGTCTTGCCGACCCCGCCGGGGCCCGTCAGGGTGACCAGCCGGCCCCGCGCGAGCCGTCCGACGACGTCGTCGACCGCCGCGTCCCTGCCGACGAGGCCGGTGAGCGGGGTGGGCAGGTTCGTGGGCACCCGGTGGGTGCCGGGGCGCTCGGGTGCGCCGTGGCGATCGGGTGCGCCGGGGCGGTCGGGTGCGACGGTGCCCGCAGCGGTGCCGAAGACCGCTTTCGCAGCGGGCCGTCCGGGGCGTCCGGCCGCCGCCCCTTCGACCTCCTGCCGCAGGATCGCCCCGTGCAGCGCCGTCGCCTCCGGGCCGGGGGCGATCCCCAGCTCGTCCGCGAGCCGCTGCCGCAGGTCGTCGTACGAGGCCAGCGCCTCGCTCTGTCGGCCCGCGAGGTACAGGGCGCGCATCTGCAGCGCGCGCAGCCGCTCGCGGAACGGGTGCAGCGCCACCAGCTCCGTCAGCTCCCCGGCGACCGCCGCGTGCTCGCCCAACTCCAGCCGCGCCGCCGCCCGCTCCTCCTCCGCCGCGAGCCGCTGCTCCTCAAGCCGCTGCCCCGCCGTCCGCGCGAACTCCTCGTCGGCGAAGTCGGCGTACGCCCGGCCGCGCCACAGCCCGAGCGCCTCCGTCAGCAGCGCGGCGCGCTCCGCGGCGTCCGGGGTGCGCCCCGCGCGGTCCGCCAGCGCGCCGAACCGCACGGCGTCGGTGTCGTCGGCGAGCAGCCGGTAACCGGGTGGCTGGCGCAGGACCCGCTCGCGGCCGAGGACGCCGCGCAGCTGCGAGACCTTCGCCTGCAGGGCGTTCGCGGGGTTGCCCGGCGGCCGGTCGCCCCACAGTTCGTCGACGAGGCGGTCGGCGGAGACCGTCCGTCCCTCGTGGGCGAGCAGCGCCGCGAGCAGCTTGCGCACCTTCGCCTCCGGGACCCGGACCGGCGTCCCCCCGCCGTCCCACACCGCCAGTGGACCAAGCACCCCGAACCGCATGCACCGAACCGTACACACGCGGTCGGCGGCGGCCGGGCGAGGTCCGTCAGCGTCCGTCAGCGTTCCCGAAGCGTTCCCGAAGCGCCCGCGCGCAGAGTCGCCTCAGCGGCGCGGGACGCCGAAGACGACGGAAGCGGTATGAACCATGAGCAGGTACAAGGACAGGAAGGCCGTCGTCATCGGCGGCACCACCGGCATCGGTCTGGCCGTCGCCAAGCGCCTCGCCGAGGGCGGCGCACGGGTCCTGGTCACCGGGCGCAGCGAGGCCAATCTCGACCAGGCGGCCAAGGAACTCGGCCCGACGGCGCACCCGGTCGTCTCCGATCTGGCCGACCTCGCCTCCGTGCGCGCGCTCGCACCGGCCGTCGAGGACCGGCTCGGCTCGGTCGACCACCTCTTCGTCAACGCCGGCATCGCCTTCCTCGCCCCCACCGAGCACGTCACGGAGGCGGACTACGACCGGCAGTTCGCCGTGAACACCAAGGGCGCGTACTTCACCGTCCAGGCGCTGCTCCCGCTGCTCGCCGACGGCGGGTCGATCGTGTTCACCACCTCCGTCGCCGACACCACCGGCACCCCCGCGATGGGCGTCTACTCCATGTCGAAGGCGGCCCTGTGGTCCTTCGCCCAGGCGCTCGCCGCCGAGCTGGCCGGCCGGGGCATCCGCGTCAACGCCGTGGCCCCGGGCTTCATCGACACCCCCGGCGGCGGCGTCCAGCGCCTCAGCCCCGAGGAGCACGCCGCGTTCGCCGAGGCCGGCGACGCGCTCACCCCGCTCGGACGGCACGGCACCGCCGACGAGGTGGCCCGCGCCGCCGTCTTCCTCGCCGTGGACGCCACGTTCACCACCGGCACGAAGCTCGCCGTCGACGGTGGTCTGGCCCAGCAGATCCCGGCGCCGGAGCGGTAGCGGGCGCGCCGCGGCGATGTTTCACGTGAAACGCCCTCGCTGTTCCACGTGAAACACGTCGCTCGGTTTCACGTGAATCATCGCCCGGCCGCCGGTGCCCTGTCCGGCCCTCGGCGTGCCCCCGAACGGACCGTGACAGCCGGGCCGTCGGGCTTTCCCCGCCGTCCTTCCCGCTCCCGAGGAGCACCCGTGACCGTCTCCCCTCCTGCCACCCCGGTGGAGCGCGACAAGCTCCCCCTCTTCGCCCTCCTCGCCCTGTCCACCGCCGTGTTCGTCACCAGCCTCACCGAGACCCTTCCCGCCGGCCTGCTCCCCGCCATGAGCGCCGACCTCGGCGTCAGCGAGTCGGCCACCGGCCAGACCGTGACCGTCTACGCGCTCGGCACCGCGGCCACCGCGATCCCGCTGACCGCCGCCACCTCGTCCTGGCGCCGCAAGCACCTGCTGCTCACCGCCATGGGCCTCTTCGCCGCCGCCAACACCGTGACGGCGGTGTCCACCGCCTACGCCGTGACGATGGCCGCCCGCTGCGTCGCGGGTGTCGCCGCCGGCCTGGCCTGGGCCCTGCTCGCCGGCTACGCGCGCCGGTTGGCGCCCGTCCACCTGCAGGGCCGGGCGATCGCCGTCGCCATGGCGGGCATCCCGCTCGCGCTGTCCCTGGGCGTCCCGGCGGGCGCCTACCTGGGGCAGGTCCTGAACTGGCAGCTCGTGTTCGGGTCGATGACCGCGCTGACCCTTCTCCTCGTCGGCTGGATCGCCGTCGCCGTGCCCGACTTCCCCGGCCTTCCGGCCGGTGCCAGACCGCCCCTCGCGCGGACCGTGCGCATCCCGGGGGTGGCGCCGGTCCTCACCGTGACGCTGGTGTTCGTCCTCGCGCACACCGTCCTCTACACCTACATCGCCACCTTCCTCGACGACCTCGGCATGGGCGACGCGACCGATCTCGTCCTGCTGATCTTCGGCGTCGCCTCGCTCCTCGGCATCTGGATCGTGGGCGCGCACATCCATCGCCGGTTGCGCGGGCTCACGGTCTTGGCCGTCCTCCTGGTCGCCGCCGCCTCGGCGGTGTTCGGCACGCCGGCCGACACCCCCGCCCTCGTCGTCGCGGCCGCCGCGCTCTGGGGGCTCGGCTGGGGCGGCACCCCGACCCTGCTGCAGACCGCGGCGGGCGACGCCGGTGGCGGATCCGGTGACGCGGTGCAGGCGATGCTGGTGACGCTCTGGAACGTGGCGATGGCGTCCGGCGGCCTGCTCGGCGGCCTGCTGCTCGACCACCTCGGGGCCGGCTCGTTGCCCTGGGCGGTCCTGCTGCTGCTCGCCCCGGTGTTCGCGCTGGTCCTGACCGCCCGCACGCACGGGTTCCCCGCCCGACGACCCGTCGCGGCGTGACATTTCGGGGCGACGGCGGTGGGTGCGGTGTGGTGGGGTGGCTACGTCAGCCGACCCACCGCGTCCGCCGGGTCCCACCGCGCCCGCCGCACCCCGTCGTGCGCGCCGAGCCCGCCGACGCAGCGCGCCGTACGAGGAGCAGCCGCCCGTGTCCGTGATCCACCGCACGACCATGTCGCCCACGAAGCACGAGCTGATCGAGGCCTGGCTGCCGGGCCGCCCGTGGTACATCGGTCGCGGCGAGCCGCTGCTCGCCAAGGCCGGCGGCTTCCGCCTGGACGACCCGCAGGGCGAGGTCGGCATCGAGTTCATGGTGGTCACCGACTCCGGCGCCGGCGCCTCGGGAGCCGATTCGGCGGCCGACGGCCCCGTCGCCTACCTCGTCCCCGTCACCTACCGCGGCGCCCCGCTCGACGGGGCCGGGCACGGCCTCATCGGCACCGCCGAGCACGGCGTCCTGGGCCGCCGGTGGGTCTACGACGGGGTCCACGACCCGGTGCTCGTGGGGCGGCTCGTCGCGCTCGTCCTCGGCGAGGCCATCCCGCAGCGCCAGAGCGAGTCGAACGCCTCCGACCCGACCGTGGCCTCCGCCTTCACCGGCGACGGCCTCGCCGCCACGACCCCGCCGACCGCGATCACCGAAGGCCCCCGCAGCACCGACCTCGTCGTCCCCACCGCCGCGGCCCCCGGCGCCGTCACCCTCCGCCTGCACCGGGTCCTGCCCGCCGCCGTCGGCGCGCCCGCCGTCGGCCACGTCACTGCCCCCCTCCTCCACCCCGACGGCACCACGACCCGCACCCCGTTCGTGACCGTCCACGCGACGGCTCCCCAGGGCGGATAATCGGCTGACAGGTGCGCGGGCGCCGCCTATGGTCGCGGTGATGAACACCAACTCCTCTGGAAGATCGGGGGAATCGTCCGCGCAAGGTGAGTGCTGATGGCACCTCACTTCGCGCCCGCGATCCCGCCCCACCTGCAGATGTGGCTCCGCGTACGGGAGTACGCCGTGCCGCCGTCCATGATCGGGACCGCGGCCGCGCGCCGGGCGGCCGGAGACTGGGCGGGGGCCTGTGCCGCCGCCCGCGTCGACACCGATCTCGATCTGCGCGCCGTGCGCGACCGCCACGGCACCGCCTTCGCCCGCCGCCTGCGCGCGGATCTGCGCCGACTGGCGCCGGACCTGCTGCGCTGGCACATGCCCCGGTCGGCCCCCGACGGTCGGCTCCGGCCGGGCCTGACCCTCTCCCTGCGCCGCTACGAGAGCCCCGGCGCGCCGCCGGTCCACCTCGTGGTGCGGACGCCGCCCGCCCGGGCCGACGCCGGCCAGCGGATGTCCCTCGCGCTGTGGGACGGGTCCGACGGTCCACCGCGCCATCCGCACCCGCACCCCCACCGGCGCTTCCGGCTCGACCTCCACCGGCACCTCTGGGACGCGGAGAGCTCCGGGGAGCTGGCGTCCCGAGCCGGCGCCGGGCCACCGCCCGGCGGGTCCGTGGCGGGCGGCGACCCGTGGGCGGGGGCGTGGGCGACCGACCGGTGGGCCGCGGAGGCCGAACTGCTGCTGCGCGCCGCCGGGCGTCCTCGCGGCGTGTTCACCGTACGGCTCGGCACCCGCGACCTCGCCGTCCTCGAACTCGTCGCCCCCGACGACACCCACGTGCCGACGTGGAGGCCGCTACCGGGACCTCCGCCGCCGCACCAGGCCGCCGTCCTTCCGCTGCTGCCCGAGGCGGCCGCCCGGCCGCTGCCGGACCTGGAACTGCTGCGGGCCGGGCTGATCACGCCCGGCCGGCTGCACCCGCTGGTCGGCCGGGCGTTGGCGCCGGTGGCCCCGGCTCCGTCCGACGCGCACCGGCTCCGTCGCCCGCCCCGCGATCCGCACCGCGTGGAGTGCGGGGGCGAGGTGCACCGGATCGCCCTCCGGGACGGCGTGCTGACGGCCGTCGACCACGACCCGGCGCAACTGCGCCGCGAGGAACTCCTCGTGGCGCTCGGCGGATCCCCGCTGCCCTGTCTGCGCGCGATCGACACCGTGCACCGCGAGCCGGAGGCGCTGCCCGCGGTCCGCGAGCGGCTCGACCACGGCGACGTGGCCGGCGCCCTCGCCGTGGTCGAGGGGCTGCTCGGTCCCGGTGCGGTCCTGCGCGACGGGCCGCTGCGGGAGGAGCTGGAATCGGCGGCCGCCCGCCGCGTCGACCACGGACTCTTCCGCGCCGACCTCGTCGCCCTGCACCCCGCGTCCGGTACGGGCGGGAGCGGCGCGGGGGCCCGGCACGCGGAGCCGGACCACCGTCCGCGGCTCGACCGCGCCGCGCCGAAAGCGCTGCGCCTCACCCTGCGCGGCAAGCGGACCGGCCGCGCCAGGACCCGTACCGCCCTGCACCCGAACTGAGCACGTCCGTCCGCTCCTTCCTCGTCCTGAACGCCCGTTCCCTCATCCCCAGGTGATGCCCATGACGTCCAGCACCCTCCTGCCCGCACCCACGACCGCCGCCACGACCGCCACCAAGACCGCCGCCTCGACCGCCGCCTCGACCGGCGCCTCGACCGGCGCCCGCCTCGCCGTCGCCGACGACCTCCTGGCCCGGCTGCGGACCACCACCACCGAGCCGCGCCCCGACGAGCAGCTCGAAGCCCTCGCCCTGGCCGTATCGGCCGACCTGCCCGTGCTGCTGTGGGGCGAGCCCGGCATCGGCAAGACCGCAGCCCTGACCCAGCTCGCCACCTCCCTCGACCTGCCGCTGACGACCGTGATCGCCAGCGTCCACGACCCCACCGACTTCGCCGGCCTGCCCGTGCTCGGTGACGACCCGACCGTCCACGGGGTGCCGATGGCACCGCCGCAGTGGGCGGTGGACATCGTCCGGGCCGGCCGCGGACTGCTGTTCCTGGATGAGCTCTCCACGGCGACCCCCGCCGTCCAGGCCGCCCTGCTCCGGATCGTCCTGGAGCGGCGGGTCGGCGCGCTGCGGCTGCCGGCGGGGGTGCGGATCGTCGCCGCCGCCAATCCGCGCGCGTCGGCGGCGGACGGGTGGGAGCTCAGCCCGCCGCTGGCCAACCGGTTCGTGCACCTGTACTGGGCGCACGACCGCGAGGTGGTCGTACGCGGCCTCGGCGGCGTGTGGCCCCGCGCGGAACTGCCCGCGCTGGCGCCGGAGCTGCTGCCGGAGGCCGTCGCGTACGCCCGGCGCGCCGTCTGCGGCTTCCTGGACGCGCGGCCGACGCTGATCCACCGGCTGCCCAGCACCGAGACGCGGCGCGGCGGCGCGTGGCCCTCGCCCCGGAGCTGGGAGGCCGCGCTCACCCTGCTCGCCTTCGGCACGGCCGCCGCCGTCTCCCGGGACGTGCTGGCACTGCTCGTGCGGGGCGCGGTGGGGGACGGGCCGGGGCTCGAACTCCTCGCCCATCTCGACCGGATGGAGCTGCCGGACCCGGAGTCGCTGCTGGCCGACCCGGCCGTCGCGGAGCTGCCGGAGCGCGGCGACCTGCGGCAGGCGACGCTGGAGGCGGTGGTGGCCGCCGTCGGCGCGCGCCCGCGGCGCGAGCGGTGGGAGGCGGGGTGGGCGGTCCTGGTGCGGGCGTTGGAGACCGGCGCCCCGGACCTCGTCGTCGCCCCGGCGACCGCGCTGGCCTCGCTGCGGCGCGACGACTGGGAGGTGCCCGAGGCGGTGGAGCGGCTGACCGGTGTGATCGGGCTCGCCCGGGTGGCGGACGCCTCGGTGAGCCGGGCGTCCGCGGTCGCCGGGCGGCCCGCGGGGGCGCGCCGGTGACGGGGGCCCTGCGGCACCCGGCGCCGCGTTCCGCTCCGGCACCCCGATCCGCTCCGCCGCCGCGTCCCGCTCCGCCGCCGCCCCGGTCGCGGGCCGCGGACCCGGCGCCACCGGCCGACGCGGGGCCTCGCGCCCGCCCCGTCCTGCCGCTGGACCTGGACAAGCTGCTCGCCGCACGCCTGCACGCGGTGAAGGTCCGCCCGTACCTCGCCGCCGCGCTCTTCGCGCTGCGGGTGGTGGAGGACCGCTCCGTGCCGACCATGGGCGTGGACGCGCACTGGCGCGTGTACGTCTCCCCCGGCTTCGTGGCGCGCACCCCCGTGGAGGAGCTCGCCGGCGTCTGGGTGCACGAGGTCTCCCACCTGCTGCGGGACCACCACGGGCGCGGCGAGCGCTACGCCCGGGAGCACGAGGAGTACGGCCCCGGCCAGCGGCTGCGCCGCAACATCGCCGCCGACTTCGAGATCAACGACGACATCTACGGCGACGGTCTGCCCCGGCCGGCGGGGGTCGTCCTGCCGTCCCTGCTGCGCCTCTCCGACGGGCTGCTGATGGAGGAGTACCTCCGTACGGCGTCGATGTCCGGCCTCGGCGCGGAGCTGGCCTGGCTGGACTGCGGGAGCGGCGCCGACGGCCAGGTCCGGCCGTGGGAGCTGGGTCCCGACGGAGCGCACGCGCTGAGCCGGCAGCAGCAGGACGCGGTTCGCTTCAGGGTCGCCGAGGGCATCAGGGCCCGGCCGGGCAGCGCGCCCGCGGGGTGGCGCCGGTGGGCGGACGAGGCGTTCCATCCGCCGCAGCCGTGGCGGCAGTTGCTCGGTGCGGCGCTCCGCTCCGCCACCGGGGCGGCGGGCGGGGGCGAGGACCACAGCTACCGGCGTCCGTCGCGGCGGGCGGCGGCCGTCCCCGGGGTGCTGCTGCCGAGCCTGCACCGTGCGCCGCCGCGGGTCTGCGTCGTGATCGACACCTCCGGCTCGGTCAGCGACGCCGAACTGGGCGGCGCGCTGCTCGAGGTGGCGGCGATCGTACGGGCGGTGGGCGGGCGCCGCGACCTGGTCTCCGTGATCTCCTGCGACGCGGCGGCCCGGATCGCCGTCCCGCTCTGCCGCGCCGAGGGCATGACCCTCGTCGGCGGCGGCGGCACCGACCTGCGCTCCGGCTTCACCCGCGCCCTCGCGACTCGCCCCCGCCCCGACGTGATCGTCGTCCTCACCGACGGCCAGACCCCCTGGCCCTCCGCCGCGCCCCCCTGCCGCACCGTCGTCGGCCTCTTCCCCCGCCCCGCCCCCCGCACTCCCGAGACCGACCCCGACTACCGCCCCGACAACCCCCCACCCTGGGCCCGCACCGTCACCATCGGCTGACCCCGCCCACGACGAAGGCCCCGACCGTCACAACGGTCGGGGCCCTCATCTGCCCTCTCGGGCGGGTGCGGAGGATACGAGATTCGAACTCGTGAGGGGTTGCCCCCAACACGCTTTCCAAGCGTGCGCCCTAGGCCACTAGGCGAATCCTCCGCCGCAAACAATACAAGACGTTGGGGGGTGCTCGCGAACACGATCGGGGGTGGGAGAGCGGGTTCTGCCTGCGGCGGGGCATCGGGTAGGGTGGGCGCCAGCCCCTCACGTGGCGCTATCTGACTGAACTCCCCCAGGGCCGGAAGGCAGCAAGGGTAGGTCGGCTCTGGCGGGTGCGTGAGGGGTCTTCGCGTTCCCGGGGGAGGAGTGCCGGCGGGGGAGGCGAGGGGTGGTCCGGGGGCCGTGCGACGGCGGGCCGGGATGTCAGTGGGCGGCGATAACCTCGTAGGCGTGTCGTCACTCGCGCTGTACCGCCGCTATCGCCCGGAGTCGTTCGCCGAGGTCATCGGTCAGGAACATGTCACTGACCCGCTGATGCAGGCCCTGCGGAACAACCGGGTCAACCACGCGTACCTGTTCAGCGGTCCGCGCGGGTGCGGCAAGACGACCAGCGCGCGGATCCTCGCCCGGTGCCTCAACTGCGAGCAGGGGCCGACGCCGACGCCGTGCGGTCAGTGCCAGTCCTGCCGCGACCTCGCGCGGAACGGGCCGGGGTCGATCGACGTGATCGAGATCGACGCCGCGTCGCACGGAGGCGTGGACGACGCCCGTGACCTGCGCGAGAAGGCGTTCTTCGGGCCCGCGAGCAGCCGGTACAAGATCTACATCATCGACGAGGCCCACATGGTCACCCCGGCGGGCTTCAACGCCCTGCTGAAGGTGGTCGAGGAGCCCCCGGAGCACCTCAAGTTCATCTTCGCGACGACCGAGCCCGAGAAGGTCATCGGCACGATCCGCTCGCGCACCCACCACTACCCCTTCCGGCTGGTGCCGCCGGGCACCCTCAAGGACTACCTGGCGGAGGTCTGCGGCAAGGAGGACAGCCGCGTCGAGGAGGGCGTCCTGCCGCTGGTGGTGCGGGCGGGCGCGGGGTCCGTGCGTGACTCGATGTCGGTGATGGACCAGCTGCTCGCGGGCGCCACGGACGACGGTGTGACGTACGCCATGGCCACCGCGCTTCTCGGGTACACCGACGGCTCGCTCCTGGACACCGTCGTCGACGCCTTCGCGTCCGGCGACGGGGCCGCGGCGTTCGGGATCGTCGACGAGGTCATCGAGGGCGGGCACGACCCGCGCCGCTTCGTCGCCGACCTGCTCGAACGGCTGCGGGACCTGGTCATCCTCGCCGCCGTGCCGGACGCGGCGGAGAAAGGGCTGATCGACGCCCCGGCCGACGTCGTCGAACGCATGCAGGCGCAGGCGGAGGTGTTCGGCGCGGCCGAGCTCAGCCGCGCGGCCGACCTGGTCAACGCCGGGCTGACGGAGATGCGCGGGGCCACCTCGCCGCGCCTGCAGCTGGAGCTGATCTGCGCCCGCGTCCTGCTCCCGGCCGCCTACGGCGACGAGCGGTCGCTGCAGGCGCGGCTGGACCGGCTGGAGCGCACTGGGCTCGCGGGCGGCTTCGCCGCCGCGCCGGTGCAGCAGGGCGCCCCCGCCCCGGCCGCCGGACCCCCCGCGCCGGCGCACGCGCACGTCCAGGCGCCCACCGCCGCACCCCCCCAGCCCTCGGCTCCCACCCCCGCCACCCCGCCGTCGTCCCCGCCCCCCGCCGCCCCCACCGCCCCCACCGTTCCCGCGCCGGAACAACCGGGCCAGGCACCGACCGGCCCGCCCCCCGGCGCCTGGCCCGGCGCCGCCGGCCCCGGCACCGCCCGCCCCGCGGCGGCCGCCCCCGCCACCCCGGGGGACGACACCCCCGCCCGCCCCGGCGGCTGGCCCACCGCGGCCGCCGCCGGGCC
>NZ_JBHWZH010000091.1:0-24802 GCF_042728285.1 Streptomyces sp. NPDC060194
GTTCCTCGAACCGGGCACCCCTCCGACTCCCTGCGGAGGCCCTGGGGAGCCTCCGCGCGGGCCGCCGGTCAGTCCTCGTCGCCCGCCGAGGGCAGCTTGGTCTGGATGAGCGACATGACGGACGAATCGGTCAGCGTGGTCACGTCGCCCAGCTCGCGGTTCTCCGCGACGTCCCGCAGCAGCCGCCGCATGATCTTGCCGGACCGGGTCTTGGGCAGCTCGGCCACCGGCAGGACGCGCTTGGGCTTGGCGATAGGGCCGAGCGCCGCCCCGACGTGGTTGCGCAGCTCGGCGACCAGGCCCTCGTCCTCCACCGCGGTGCCGCGCAGGATCACGAACGCGACGATCGCCTGCCCGGTCGTCTCGTCGGCCGCGCCCACGACGGCCGCCTCGGCGACCTTCGGGTGCGAGACGAGCGCGGACTCGACCTCGGTGGTGGAGATGTTGTGGCCGGAGACGAGCATGACGTCGTCGACCCGGCCGAGCAGCCAGATGTCGCCGTCGTCGTCCTTCTTCGCCCCGTCGCCCGCGAAGTAGCGGTTCTCGAAGCGGGACCAGTAGGTGTCCAGGAACCGCTGGTCGTCGCCCCAGATCGTGCGGAGCATGGACGGCCACGGCTCGGTGAGGACGAGGTAGCCGCCTCCGCCGTTGCCGACCTCGTTGGCCTCGTCGTCCACGACCGTCGCGCCGATGCCCGGCAGGGCGCGCTGGGCGGAGCCGGGCTTGGTCTCGGTGACGCCGGGCAGCGGGGCGATCATCATCGCGCCCGTCTCGGTCTGCCACCAGGTGTCGACGATCGGGCACTTCCCGCGGCCGATGTGCTCGCGGTACCAGACCCACGCTTCGGGGTTGATCGGCTCGCCGACCGAGCCGAGGATCCGCAGCGAGCTCAGGTCGTACTTCGCGGGGATGTCGTCGCCCCACTTCATGAACGTCCGGATCGCGGTGGGCGCGGTGTAGAGCAGGGTGACGCCGTACTTCTGGACGATCTCCCAGAAGCGGCCCTGGTGCGGGGTGTCGGGGGTGCCCTCGTACATGACCTGGGTGGCGCCGTTGGCGAGCGGGCCGTAGACGATGTAGGAGTGCCCGGTGACCCAGCCGATGTCGGCGGTGCACCAGTAGACGTCGGTCTCCGGCTTGAGGTCGAAGACCGCGTGGTGGGTGTAGGCGGCCTGGGTGAGGTAGCCGCCGGAGGTGTGCAGGATGCCCTTCGGCTTCCCCGTGGTGCCGCTGGTGTAGAGGATGAACAGCGGCTGCTCGGCCTCGAACGCCTCGGGCGCGTGCTCGGCGGACTGGCGGCCCACGACGTCGTGCCACCACAGGTCGCGGCCCTCGTTCCAGGCGACGTCCTGGCCGGTGCGGCGCACCACGAGCACGTTGCGCACGCCGGGGGAGCGGTCGACGGCCTCGTCGACGGCCGGCTTCAGGGCGCTCGGCTTGCCGCGTCGGTAGCCGCCGTCGGAGGTGATGACGACCTTCGCGTCGGCGTCCTCGATGCGGGTGGCCAGCGCGTCGGCGCTGAAGCCGCCGAAGACGACCGAGTGCGCGGCGCCGATCCGGGCGCAGGCCAGCATCGCGACGGCGGCCTCGGGGATCATCGGCAGGTAGAGGGCGACCCGGTCGCCCTTCTCGACGCCCAGCTCGATCAGCGCGTTCGCGGCTCGCGACACCTCGTCCTTGAGCTCGGCGTAGGTGATCGCCCGGCTGTCGCCCGGCTCGCCCTCGAAGTGGATGGCGACCCGGTCGCCGTGGCCCGCCTCGACGTGCCGGTCGACGCAGTTGTAGGCGACGTTCAGCCGGCCGTCGGCGAACCACTTCGCGAAGGGCGGGTTGGACCAGTCGAGGGTCTCGGTGGGCTCGGTGGCCCAGGTGAGGCGGCGGGCCTGCTCGGCCCAGAAGCCCAGCCGGTCCGCGTCGGCCCGCTCGTACGCCTCGGCCGTCACGTTGGCCGCGGCGGCCAGTTCGGCGGGCGGTGCGAATTTGCGTTCCTCACGCAAGAGGTTGGCAAGGCTCTCGTTGCTCACGACATCTCCCTTTCCCAGGGCGCGTCCAGTGTGTCCCAGGCCATAGCTCATCAGGCCGGGACCCCGGGTGACAAGAGCCGCCCGGTAATTGGTTTAGACCTCTTTCGGCCCGGTCGCCGTGCCCTCACCCTGGGGCACGGGTGGGAGCGGGCCCGGGTTCACGCCCCGGCCGGAGCGGCTTCCGGAGCCACCCGGTCGAACAGCTCGTCCCCGATGTCCCCGTCGAGGAGGTACGCCTGGGCCTCGCCGACGTGGAAGTACATCCCGTGCAGCTCGATCCGGCCTTCGGCCAGCGCCCGCGCCACCGCGTCGTGCGCGCGCAGGTGGTGCAGCTGCTGCACCACGTTGGTGAGGCAGAGCTGCTCCACGGCGTCGGCGGGGGAGCGGCCGGCCAGCCGGGCGTATCCGCCGTCCCCCGCGCCGCCGGCCATCCGCTCCAGGCTGGGCAGGCCGTGCCGCAGCCAGCGCCTCAGCGGGGTGGAGGCGCCCGCGTCACCGGGGGGCGTGCCGAGCAGGGCCTGCATCGCACCGCACCCCGAATGCCCGCACACGGTGATGCTGCTGACCTTCAGCACCTCCACGGCGTACTCGATGGCCGCCGCGACCGAGTCGTCGCCCTGGTCGGCTCCCGGTGGAGGCACCAGGTTCCCGACGTTGCGCACCACGAACAGGTCGCCCGGGCCGCTGGACGTGATCATGCTGGTGACCAGCCGCGAGTCGGCGCAGGTGAGGAAGAGCTGGGTGGGCTGCTGACCCTCCCGCGCCAGCCGGGCGAGCTCGCCGCGCACCAGCGGGGCCGTGTCGCGTTGGAACGCGCTGATACCGGAGGCCAGATGGGCGGCCCCCGTGCCCTGGGCCGGCCGTGCGGTGGTCGGGCGGTCCGGGGCCGTGCCCGCCGGCTGCCCCTGGGCGGCACGGTCCGCGGCGGCGGGCGCCCGCTCGGCGGGTCCGTCCGCGGCGCGGCCGGTGGCGCCGCGGTCCTCGCAACTGTGGTTGCGCCACGGGGTCCACGGGCGACAGCAGCCGTGCCCGGCCGGCTCGGCGACCCGGCTCCCGGGCCGCCCGGCGATCTCCACCGGGGCGGCGTGGGCCGTCTGCCAGTCGTGCAGGGTCTCGTAGGCCGCGTGGTCCATGAACGACCCGTCGAGCTCGACGGAGGCCGGCGCGTCGTAGGGGATCTGGTGCAGGGCGCGGGTCAGCCGGGGCACGGCGAGGAACGTCAACTGGCCGCGCACCTTCACCCGGTGCGCGCCCGTTCGCTCGTCGACCTCGCAGGAGATGCGGGTCCGGGTCAGCCGGTACAGGGCGACCACGACGGCCGTCGCGATCCCGAGCCCCACGCCCTCCAGGACGCCGACCAGGACGACGCCGACCAGCGTCACCCCGTAGACCAGCGCCTCGCGGTGGCGGGTGACGGTGCGGATGTGGTGCAGGCTCACCATCCGGATCCCGACGGCCATCACCAGGGCGGCGAGGGCGGCCAGCGGGATCAGCCCGAGCAGCGGCACCAGGAACAGGGCCGCCACGACGATCCACACGCCGTGCAGCATCGTGGAGTGGCGGCTGACGGCGCCCGCGCGGACGTTGGCCGTGCTGCGCACCGCGCCGCCGGCGATCGGCAGTCCGCCGAGCGCGCCGGAGACGATGTTGGCGACGCCTTGGCCGCGCAGTTCCTTGTCCAGGTCCGCCCGGGGGATCCGCGGGGTGCCCTGCGGGTCCTTGCGGGCGGCGACGAGCTTGTCGACGGCGACCGCCGAGAGCAGCGACTCGACGCTGCCGACCAGGGTCACCGTGAGGACGGCGGCGACGAGGCCGAGCACCGGGCCCTCGGGCATCGAGGGCAGGGCGTGACTCCGCCAGGACGGCAAATCGGCCCGCGGCAGGGCGAGCCCGGCGAGCGACGCGACCGCGGTGGCGCCCGCCACCGCCGCCAGCGCCGCGGGGATCTTGCCGAGCCCGCGGCCGATCCGCCCCGGCACCTTGGGCCAGGCGAACAGCAGCAGGAGCGTCAGCGCGCTGATGCCGAGCGCGGCCGGGTGGGGGGCGGCGAGCTGCGCGGGCAGCTCCCGCACGTTGTCCAGCACGGAGCTGCGGGGGCTTCCGCCGAGGACGATGTGCAGCTGGGCGACGGCGATGGTGACGCCGATGCCGGCCAGCATCCCGTGCACGATCGCGGGGCTGACGACCAGTGCGGAACGGGCCACCCGCACCCAGGAGAGAACCAGTTGGGTCACCCCCGCGAGCACGGTCAGCGCGCAGGTCGTGCGCCAGCCGTAGACCTGGATGAGGTCGGCGGTGACGACCGTGAGCCCGGTGGCGGCGCCGCTGATCTGGAGCGCCGAGCCGCCGAGGCGGCCCGCCACCAGGCCTCCGACGGCTGCCGCGACCAGCCCCGCCTGGAGTGGGGCGCCGGTGGCCAGGGCGATGCCGAGGGAGAGCGGCAGGGCGATGAGGAAGACGGCGACGGACGCGGAGACGTCGGCGCCGGAGATCCGCGGGAGGCCGTGCCTCCGCTTTGGGGGGCGCGGCGAGGGCGGCGAGGCGGTGGGGGGTGCGGTCGGGGGGTGGGGTCCGGCGGGGGTCTCGGGTGCGCAGGCAGACATGGTGTCCCGTCTCTTCCGGGGCGGCGCGGTCGCGGTCGAAGGGGCGCGCGGCCGTGGGTCACGGCGTACAGCGGCGGGATTTTTCCAACACTTGGTAATGGAATGGTAACTCTGAGTAAAGGGTCGTGTCGGGTGTGGAGATCGAACAGGCCAATTTTTCATCCCCTCGGGTGAAAGCGCGTTTCGTTCCGCTTGTCCGGACCCGTCGGGCGTTAACAGATGCGACGCGGAGCCGTCCTATCGATCACGCGACACGAAAGCAGGTGGGCCGATGACCGCGGCCTCAGTGAGAAAGCTCGCCGCCGGAGCCGTCGTCCTGGCGCTGTCGGCCGTCACCGCCGGCTGCTCGGGCGAGGACCGTGCGGCGCAGCCGGCGCCCAAGGCCAAGGAGGCCGTGCAGGCAGGTCCGCCGAAGGCCCCGGTCCGCCTGATCGGCGACGGGTCCACCTCCGTCACCGGTGCCCAGCCGAACCAGCGGCCCGTGACCCGGCTGAAGCCCGGTCAGAAGCCGCCGCAGTTCGTCGTGTTCTCCTGGGACGGCGCGGGCGAGGACAGCCAGAAGCTGTTCTCCCACTTCCGCAAGGTCAGCAAGAAGTACAACGCCCACATGACGTACTTCCTCAGCGGCGTCTACCTGGTGCCGACCGAGAAGAACGACCTCTACCGGCCGCCGGGTCGCGCGGCGGGCCGCTCCGACATCGGGTTCAACGACGTCAAGAGCATCAAGGCCACCGTCGAGCAGCTGCGCGGCGCCTGGCTGGAGGGCAGCGAGATCGGCACCCACTTCAACGGGCACTTCTGCGGCGCGAACGGCGTCGGCAGCTGGTCGCCCGCCCAGTGGCGGAGCGAGATCGAGCAGGCCAAGTCCTTTGTCAAGACGTGGAAGACCAACACCGGTCTCAAGGGCGTCGCCGCGCTGCCCTTCGACTACGAGAAGGAACTCGTCGGCGCCCGCACCCCCTGCCTGGAGGGGCAGAAGAACATGATGGCGGCCGCCCGCCACATGGGCTTCCGCTACGACTCCAGCGGCGTCGGCACCCAGGTCTGGCCCGGCAAGAAGCAGGGGCTGTGGGACATGCCGCTGCAGCAGGTCCCGGTCCCCGGCCGCGCCTTCGAGACGCTGTCCATGGACTACAACTTCATGGTCAACCAGTCCGGCACCGTCAAGGGCGACCCCGCCAAGCACGCCTACTGGGGCAACCAGATGCGCGACGGTCTGCTCGCCGCCTTCAAGCGCGCCTACGAGGGCAACCGGGCGCCGCTGATCATCGGCAACCACTTCGAGTCCTGGAACGGCCGCACCTACATGCGGGCGATCGAGGAGACGGTGAAGACGGTCTGCACCCGCAGCGAGGTCCGCTGCGTCTCCTTCCGGCAGCTCGCCGACTGGCTCGACGCGCAGGACCCGAAGACGCTCGCGAAGCTGCGCACGCTCCAGGTCGGCGAGGCGCCCAAGGGCGGCTGGTCGCCCTTTCTGAGCCCGAAGCCCGCCGCCGAGCAGCCGAAGGCGCCCGCGTCCGGCGC
The DNA here is from genome assembly GCF_042728285.1 of Streptomyces sp. NPDC060194. Lineage (NCBI taxonomy): Bacteria > Bacillati > Actinomycetota > Actinomycetes > Kitasatosporales > Streptomycetaceae > Streptomyces > Streptomyces sp. NPDC060194. The sequence continues at coordinate 6,152 of NZ_JBHWZH010000091.1, forward strand.
GGCCGGCGCGCCCGAGGCCGGGGGTGCGCAGGCCGACTGACGAGTGGGACGCCCTCCTGCCGGACAAGTCCGGCAGGAGGGCGTCCGGAGGGCCTTCGGACGCCCGTCCTGAGCGGTCGTCAGGCAGCCTGACCGGCCGCCTCCCGCTCGCCCAGCACGAAACCGGGGTCGACCTGCGCCGCCAGGTCGGCCCCGGTCTTCGCGTTCCCCCAGCTCTCGGCGTTCTTCAGGTGGAAGTGCACCATCTGGCGGGTGTACCGCTCCCAGTCGCGCCGGTGGTAGGAGTCGTCGGCGGCGATCCGCAGCCGCTCGAGCGAGGTGCGGTTGCCCGCCTCCAGGTGCTCGAAGCGGGAGGCGCGCCCCTTCTCCATCGACCGCACCCAGTCCGAGTGCCCGACCGTCACCAGCAGGTCGTCGCCGACCTCCGCGCGCAGGAACTCCAGGTCGTCCTCGTCGCGGACCTTGTTGCCCACGACTCGCAGCGACACGCCGAAGTCCCGGGCGTACTCCTTGTACTGCCGGTACACCGAGACGCCCTTGCGGGTGGGCTCCGCGACCAGGAAGGTCATGTCGAAGCGGGTGAACAGGCCCGAGGCGAAGGAGTCCGACCCGGCCGTCATGTCGACCACGACGTACTCGTCGGGCCCGTCGACCAGGTGGTTCAGGCAGAGCTCCACCGCACCGACCTTGGAGTGGTAGCAGGCAACCCCGAGGTCGGCCTCGGTGAAGGGGCCGGTCACCATCAGGCGGACCGTCCCGTCGTCCAGCCGCACCGGACGGGCGCACGCGTCGAAGACCGGGTTGTCCTCGGCCACCCGCAGGAGCCGGGAGCCGGTGCCGGGCGGGGTCGTCTTGATCATCGTCTCGGCGGAGGCGATGCGCGGGTTGTCACCGCGCAGGTAGTCCTTGATCAGCGGCAGCCGGGCCCCCATCGCGGGGAGGGCGGCGCACGCCTCCTCGTCGAGGCCCAGCGCGGCGCCCAGGTGCTGGTTGATGTCGGCGTCGACGGCGACGACCGGTGCGCCGGTCTCGGCGAGGTGGCGGATGAACAGGGAGGACAGCGTGGTCTTGCCGCTGCCGCCCTTACCCACGAAAGCGATCTTCATGTTCACCTAGGGTAGTGCTCCCGTGGCGCTGAGTGTCCCTCTTGCGTGAAGAAGACCACTCCTTCGAGGGGCGCAGGCGCGAGGCGCGTAGCCTCCTGGCTATGAGTAGTCCGACCACAGACCCCCTGGCCGCACTGGCCGCGCTGCCCGGCGTCGCCGACGCCGTCGACGCCGTCCGCACCTCCGTGGACCGCGTGTACGGGCACCGCGTCATGCGGCGGCGCGGCAACGAGATCACCGCCGAGGCCGCGCTGCGCGGCGCGCGCGGGTCGGCCGCGCTGGCCGGGGCGGACTGGGCGCTGGAGGAGGTCCGTCGGCGCACCGACTTCAGCGGGGACGACGAGGCGCGCACCGTCGGCGCCGCGCTGCGGCTGACCGCCGAGTCCGGTCAGCTGCTGTCCGTCTGGCGGCAGTCCCCGCTGCGGGTCCTCGCCCGGCTTCACCTGGTGGCGGCGGCCCGGCCGGGGGCCGGCGCGGGTGCGCAAGCGGGCGGCACCGGTGATCCGGTGGGCCGGCCGCGGCTGGCCGGCGAGGCCGTCGACGAGCCGCTCGTCGAGCTGCCCCTCCCCGGCGCCGACGAGGTGAGCGGGCGGCTCGAGGGCCTGGCGGGGCTGCTCCTCGCGGGTACGGACGCCCCGGCGCTGGTCACGGCCGCCGTCGTGCACGGCGAGCTGCTCGCGCTGCGTCCCTTCGGTTCGCACAACGGCCTGGTGGCGCGTGCGGCCGAGCGGATCGTGCTGGTGGGCAGCGGCCTGGACCCGAAGTCGATCTGTCCGGCCGAGGTCGGGCACGGAGAGCTGGGGCGGGCCGCGTACCTCGCGGCGCTCGAGGGGTACGCCTCGGGGACGCCGCAGGGGGTGGCGGCCTGGATCGCCCACTGCGGGCGCGCGGTCGAGCTCGGTGTGCGGGAGTCGACGGCGGTCTGCGAGGCGTTGCAGCGCGGGGCGGCCTGACGGCCTGAGGGGGTCGCGCTCCCGGAGGCCTGGTGGCTTGGCGGCGCGGTGGTCTGGCGGCCTGACGGCCCGGTGGTCCGGAGCCCCGGGGCCTGGCGGTATGGCGGCCCGGGGTCTGGTGGTTTGGCGGCCTGGGGCCGACGCGGTCAGGCAGGCAGGCCCGTGGGGTCGGTCCGGCGGAGGACCATGAGCGAGTCCTCCGAGGTCGCGGTCATCGCGAAGGGGAAGCGGTCGAGATCGAGGCAGAGCGCGACGTCGTCGGGGTGGGCGCCTTCGCGCACCCCCTCGGCCAACTCGGCCGCGGCGCGTGAGGCGGCGGCGCGGCGCAGGAAGGGTGCGGGGTCCGTATCGCCGCCGCCGGCCTGGGCTCTCGTCGCGATGTACCGGGCGCACGCCAGGTCTTCCTCGGCTCGACCGTGCTCGCCGGTGACGACGAAGGTGACGCTGTCGCACCCGCGTCCGCGCAGGACCTCGGCCGTCGCCTCCGCCACGACGAAGCCGGCGCACAGGACGAGCGACGCGTCCCGGACGGCGAGAGCGCCGACCGTTCCGGCCGTGGTCTTCTGCACGACGGTCCGACCGGTGAGGTCGGCGGAGCGCAGCAGGGCCGGGGAGTTGACGGCGTCGAAGCCGGGGGCCGGCGGGCCGTCCTTGAGCGTCACCCACTCGGGGTGACGGGCCTTCAGCGCGAGGGCCTCGTCGAGCGACTCCGCCAGCACGATCTTCTCCGCACCGCGCGCGAAGGCCCACGCCGCGACGGTGTAGGCCCGCATCACGTCGACGACGACGGCGACGGTCGGTGTTCCGGTCAGTTCGGGTATGCCGGGGAATCGGGCGTCCATGCAGGCATGATCACCCACAGGCCGCAGAAAAGTGCGGCGGTACGGAGATCCGTACCGCCGCTGGCATGACCACCGGGTTACCAAGCGTCCTCTCGATATGCCCATCAGGTCGGGAACATTCGCCCGTCGCCTGGTGCGGCTGGCCCACAATCGGTGGGTCGACGTCGCGTGGGTACTCGGCGTGCATGCGCGGTCCGTGGGGCCGTACTGCGTCAAAGGTGATCCTCGCGGATGTCCCTGGTCTCGCGGGCCGTGACTCCTTTGTACTCCTGTCGGCCCGGAACCGAAACCCCAGCCACGGGATCGTTACGTTCCACCTCAAACTCGGGCAAAGACTCCGCGCTTGCCGGTGCGCTGGGTCCGGCTGGCGTACCAGACCAGACCCGCCGTCGCGGCGGCCGCGCCCACCGCGGCCGCGACCAGGGCGGGGCGGGTCGGCATCGACAGGCCGGGGAGCCGCTGCTTCAGCCGGACCGGGCGCTCGAAGGTCAGGATCGACCAGTCGCGCAGGACCGCCTCCCTGCGTAGCGCCCGGTCCGGGTTGACGGCGTAGGGGTGGCCGACGGACTCGAGCATCGGCACGTCGGTGGCGGAGTCGCTGTAGGCGAAGCAGCGCGAGAGGTCGTAGCCCTCCGAGGCGGCCAGCTCCTTGACGGCCTCGGCCTTCGTCGGGCCGTAGGCGTAGTACTCGACCTCGCCGGTGAAGCAGCCGTCCTCGCCCACCACCATGCGGGTCGCCACCACCCGGTCCGCGCCCAACAGCTTGCCGATGGGCTCGACGACCTCGGCCGCGGAGGTCGAGACGATCACCACGTCCCGGCCGGCGGTGTGGTGCTCCTCGATGAGGGACGCGGCCTCGTCGTAGATCATCGGGTCGACGATGTCGTGCAGGGTCTCGGCGACGATCTCGCGTACCTGCTCGACGTTCCACCCCCTGCAGAGGGCGGACAGGTAGGAGCGCATGCGCTCCATCTGCTCGTGGTCGGCGCCGCCCGCGAGGAAGAGGAACTGGGTGTAGGCCGTGCGCAGCATGGCCCGGCGGGTGATCAGTCCACCTTGGTAGAAGGACTTGCTGAAGGTGAGCGTCGACGACTTGGCGATCACCGTCTTGTCCAGGTCGAAGAAGGCTGCGGTGCGCGGCGACGGGTGCGGCGACCGGTACGCGGGCGGGTGCATTTCCACGTGCCCGAGCATAGGGGGCCGCCATTCGGCGTAGGCTGTGGCGCGTGGGTTTGCTTGAGAAGGCTCTCGGGTACACCATGGAAGTCACGGATCGTTCGCGACCCGTGCTACCCGGATCGGCTCCTCCCCCCCCGAGTCGGTCCGCGGCAGACGACCCCCGCTCTCCCCCCCGGCGGGGGTCGTCGCATGTCCGGACGCGTTTTCCGGCTCTCCGCACGGCCTGAGCCCATCGGCTCCTCCTCGGTCGCACGCCGCTCGGCGCGGCGCTCCTACCTCGTCTACGCGTCACGCTGCGTAGCGGTTCCGTCGCGGCAGGCGAGTCGCCGGATCGGGTGGCCGAGTTGTCCACAGGCTGCTCCCCGTCCCCAGATTTCGCCCATGATCCAAAACTTTTCCGCGCGTTCCCCACGCTGATCCCGCAAGCCGAACCGTCGATGTACGGCGGTCGGATCGGAGAGGGGACCGCGACGCATCCGTCGCGGCCCGGAACAGGGGGACGGATCCATGACGGGTTCCACCACGCAGGAGCAGGCGCCGCCGGACGAGGGGCGCGGCCGGGTGCCGCTGATCGTCACCGAGGACCCGGAGCTGCTGGACGACCTGCTGCGGCTGTGCGCCGCGGCAGGCGTCACCGAACCGGAGGTCCACCATGGCGTCCCGCCGGCGCGGGGCAGCTGGGAGGACGCGCCGCTGATCCTCGTCGGCGACGACGCGGCCCGCCGGGTCCGCGGCGCACCCCGCAGACGCGGGCTGGTCCTGGTCGGCCACGACCAGGACGACGGCAGTGTGTGGCGGCTCGCGGTCGAGATCGGCGCGGACCACGTACTGCGGCTGCCCGACGCCGAGCGGTGGCTGGTCGACCGGATCGCCGACGCCACCGAGGGCGCGGGACGCCCCGCGCTCACCGTCGGGGTGATCGGCGGTCGCGGCGGAGCCGGGGCCTCGACCCTGGCCTGCGCCCTCGCGGTCGGCGCCGCCCGCTCCGGTGGCCGCTCCCTCCTCGTCGACGGCGACCCCCTCGGCGGCGGGCTGGACGTGCTGTTCGGCGGCGAACGGGCCGAAGGCCTGCGCTGGCCCGACTTCGCCGCCTCCCGCGGCAGGGTCGGCGCCGGGGCGCTGGAGGCGTCCCTGCCCGAGCTGCACGCCCTGCGGCTGCTGAGCTGGGACCGCGGGGACGCGGTGGTGGTGCCGCCCGAAGCGATGCGCGCGGTCCTGGCGGCGGCCCGTCGCCGTGGGGGCACGGTCGTGGTCGACCTCCCGCGCCGGGTCGACGAGGGCGTCGCCGAGGCGCTCGCCCAGCTGGACATCGGGCTGCTCGTGGTCCCGGCCGAGCTGCGCGCCGTGGCGGCGGCCCGGCGGGTGGCCGCGGCGGTGGGCATGGTCATGGGCGACCTGCGGGTGGTGGTCCGCGGACCCGGGGCCGGCGGGCTCGACGAGGAGACGGTCGCGGGCCTGCTCGGCCTGCCGCTCGCCGGGGCGGTGCCCTGGGAGCCGGGGCTGGCCGTGGCCCAGGTCAAGGGCGATCCGCCGGGAGGCAACGCGCGCGGTCCGCTCGCGCGGTTCTCCGCGGCCTTCTGGGAGCGGGCCGTGAGCGGGAGCGCGGGCGTGGCCGGCGCGGTGGCCGGGGGTGCGGCCTCATGAGCACGATCACACCGAGCCCGGTGGGAACCGGGGGCACCGCGGGACCGCTGCTCGACGCGGTGCGGCAGCGGCTCGCCGAGAGCGGCGCCGAGCCGACACCCGCCGGGGTCGCGGCCGCCCTGCGCACCCAGGGCCGCGTGCTCGGGGACGCCGAGGTGCTCGGCGTCGCCCGCCGGCTGCGGTCCGAGCTGGTCGGGGCGGGACCGCTGGAGGTGCTGCTGGCCGATCCCGAGGTCACCGACGTGCTGGTCTCCGCCCCCGACCGGGTGTGGGTGGACCGCGGCCGCGGGCTCGAACTGACGGCGGTGCGGTTCGCCGACCCGGCCGCCGTGCGCCGACTCGCCCAGCGCCTCGCCGCGGCCGCCGGCCGGCGGCTCGACGACGCCCGGCCCTGGGTGGACGCCCGGCTCCCCGACGGCACCCGGTTGCACGCGGTGCTCGAACCCGTCGCGGTCGGATCCGCCTGCCTCTCGCTGCGGGTGGTGCGGCCCAAGGCCTTCACCCTGGAGGAACTGGTCGCGGCCGGCACGGTCCCGCCCGGTGGCGAGCGGTTGTTCCGGGCGCTCGTCGACGCCCGCCTCTCGTACCTGATCAGCGGGGGCACGGGGACCGGGAAGACGACCCTCCTCAGTGCGCTCCTCGGACTCGCGGGCCCCGAGGAGCGGATCGTGCTCGCCGAGGACTCCGCCGAGCTGCGCCCCGACCACCCGCACGTGGTGCGCCTGGAGACGCGTCCGGCCAACCAGGAGGGCGCCGGGCTCGTGACCCTGGAGGACCTCGTCCGGCAGGCCCTGCGGATGCGGCCCGACCGGCTGGTCGTCGGCGAGGTGCGCGGTGCGGAGGTGGCCTGCCTCCTCGCGGCCCTCAACACCGGGCACGAGGGCGGCTCCGGAACGGTGCACGCCAACGCCGCCGAGGACGTCCCCGCCCGGCTGGAGGCCCTCGGGACCTCCGCCGGGCTCGACCGGGCGGCGCTGCACAGCCAGCTCGCGGCGGCCCTCTCGCTGGTCGTCCACCTCGTCCGGGACCGGACCGGGCGGCGGCGCGTCGCCGAGGTCCGTGTGCTGGAGCGGGACGCGTCCGGTGTGGTCGTGACGGTCCCCGCCCTCGCGTGGGGCGAACGGGGGTTCGTGCGGGGCGCGGGCTGGGAGGCGCTGCGGGCGCGGCTCGGGGGTGCGTGGTGAGCGCCCGGGAGGCCGCGGTCCACGCGGGCGTGCTGGTCTGCGCGCTGCTGGCGGCGCGCTTGGCGGGCGCGCGGGCGGAGGGCGCGGCGCTCCGCCGGGCGCGGCTCCTCGGGATGCCGCCGGTCGGCGGCGGACCCGGTGCGGGGCCGGCCCGTGGGGACGACCTGCTGCGGTGGCTGCGGCGGAGGTGGGCCGGTGTGGGGCGCGAGTGGTGGTGCGTCGGCGGCGGAGCCCTGCTTGCGCTGCTCGGGGCCTCCCCGCTGCCGCTGCTCGCCGGACTGGCGGCGGTGCCGCTGGTCCGGCGCCGGCTGGCACGCGGGGAGCGGCTGGCGGACCGGGCCCGGCGGGCCGATGCCGTGGTGGCGCTGTGCGGGGTGCTGATCGGTGAGCTGAGGGCGGGGCGACAGCCGGAAGGCGCGCTGGTGGCGGCCGCTCGGGACACGGCGTCCGAGGCGGGCCGGGCGCTGGGGAGCCAGTCGTCCCGGGTGCTCGCGGCGGCGCGGTTCGGCGGAGACGTCCCGGCGGCGCTGCGGGAGGCGGCCCGGGCGCCGGGCGGCGAAGGACTGGCGGGTCTCGCCGCCTGCTGGCGGACCTCCGTCGACCACGGCGCGGGTCTCGCCGAGGGGCTGATGCGCCTCGAGGCGGCCCTGCGTGAGCAGCGGTCGCAGGAGGCGTCGCTCCGCGCCCGCCTCTCCGGGGCACGGGCGGCCGCCGGGGCGCTGGCCCTGCTGCCGGTGGTCGGGCTCCTGATGGGGGCGGGGCTGGGCGCGGAACCCCTGCGGATCCTGCTTCACACCCCGGCGGGCATCGGCTGCCTGCTGGTCGGCGGGGGCTTGGAGGCCCTCGGGATGTGGTGGGTCGGGCGCATCGTGCGGGCGGGGGAGGGGCGATGAGTTCGACGGTGACCTCGGCGGCGGTGTGCGCCGCGGCCCTCTGGGCGGCGTCGACGGCCTGGAGCGGTGCGCGTCGCGAGCGGGCCGCCCGGCGGCGGGCGGAGGCGGTCCTTCTGGAGGTGCTGCGCGAACGGCGGCGGGCCCGGATGGAGCTGACCTTCGTGCGGGCCGCGACACCGGTGGCCGCGGGGCTCGTCGCCGGGTGGGTCATGGTCGGGGGCCCGGTCGCGGGGCTGGTCGGCGCGGCGGCGGGCTGGTGGCTCCACCGCTGGGCCCGGGACCGGCGGGACGCGGCCGAACCGGCCGCGGAGGCGGCCGAAGCCGGGCGGCAACTCCCGCTGGCGGCGGACCTGCTGGCCGCCTGCGTCGCCGCGGGCGCCGGGCCGGTGGCAGCGGCGGAAGCGGTGGGGCAGTCGCTGGGCGGGCCGGTGGGCCGGCGGCTGGTCCGGGTGGCGGCGGAGGTGCGCCTCGGCGGTGATCCCGCGGAGGCGTGGGCGGGACTCGGTGCCCTCCCCGGGGCGGGGGCGCTGGCCCGCTGCCTGGAGCGGGCCGCTGCGTCGGGCGCACCGGCCGCCGACGCGGTGGCCCGGATCGCGGACGACTGCCGCGCCGAGGCGGCGCGGGCGGCCGAGACCCGGGCGCAGCGCGCCGGAGTGCTGGTCACGGCCCCGGTGGGGCTCTGCTTCCTGCCCGCGTTCCTCGTGATCGGGGTCGCCCCGGTGGTGCTCGGGCTCGCCTCGGGACTGAAGGGGGTGTAGCGGCCGGCGGAGAACGGTCCCGCGGATCCGTGCGGGACAGACGTCCCTGCCGAAAGGCGGCAGGGGGATCAGAAGGACGACAGGGAGATGGGTGCGTGATGAAGGTTTCGGTGCGGTTGATGCGTCCGGTCACGGCGAGCGCGGTGGGGCTGCGGGCCTGGTGGGTGAGGCGGCGTCGGGCGGCACGGGGCGACCGGGGGATGGCGACGGCGGAGTACGCGATCGTGCTGCTGGCGGCGGTGGCGTTCGCCGGGGTGCTCTACAAGGTGGTCTCCAGCGCGGCGGTGCGGACCGCGCTGGAGGGGCTGGTGAAGAGGGCTCTCAGTGCGTCCTTCTGAGCGGGAGAGGCCGTGCGGGGCGCGGGCGACGCCGGGGGCCCGGTCGGCCCCGGCCGCCCGCCCCCGCGGGCGGGACCGGGGCTCGGTGAGCGTCGAGGCAGCCGTCGTCCTGCCGGTCCTGGTGCTGTTCTGCGCCGGGCTGGTGTGGGGCCTGCTGGTGGCGGTGGCCCAGATCCGGTGCGTGGACGCTGCGCGGGCGGGGGCGCGGTCGGCCGCCCGCGCCGAGCCGGCGGGCGTGGCGGTCGCGGCCGCCCGCGAGGCGGCGCCCCGCGGGGCCGCGGTGTCCGTCGTCCGGCAGGGCGACCTCTGGCGGGTCACGGTCGACGCCGCCGCGCCCGGTCCCGGCGGACTCGGGGTGCGGCTGAGCGCGGAGGCCGTGGCCGCCGCGGAGGACGGGACGGAGGCCGGCGCGGATGCCGGGACGAGCGAGGGGTGATCGAGGAACCGCGACGGTGTGGTGCGCGGTGGCGGCGCTGGCGCTCTGCTCGGTGTTCGCGGTGCTGATGGGGGTGGGGCAGGCGGTGATCGCCCGGCACCGGGCGGGCGGGGCGGCCGACCTGGTGGCCCTGGCGGTGGCGGACCGGGCCTGGACGCAGGGAGCGGACGCCTGCGTGTGGGGAGCGCGGGTGGGGGCGGCGCAGGGGGCGGAGGTCGTGCGGTGCGACGTGGTGGGGGAGGTGGCCGACGTCTCTGTGCGGGGTCGCAGTGGCGCCTTCTCGGCGTTAGTGCGGTCACGGGCCGGCCCGGCACCCGAGGGCGCGGGACCGGCGCCGGGGCAGGAGGCGGCCCCGTGAACAGGCGCCGCTCAACCGACCCCGACGGCAGCCTCGCCCGCCCCGTCGGCCCCGCCCCCGACGGCGGCCTCACTCGCCCCGTCGGCCCCGCCCTCGACGGCGGCCTCATTCGCGGCGTCGGCCCCGCCCCTGAGCAGCTCGGTGAGCAGCCGGATCGCGCCCCGCTTGTGCAGCGGCTCGTTGCCGTTGCCGCACTTGGGGGACTGGATGCAGGAGGGGCAGCCGGCGTCGCAGTCGCAGGAGGTGATGGCCTCGCGGGTGGCGGTCAGCCAGGAGTGGGCGGTGTGGAAGGCGCGTTCGGCGAAGCCGGCGCCGCCGGGGTGGCCGTCGTAGACGAAGACGGTCGGCAGGAGGGTGTCGGGGTGCAGCGGGACGGAGACGCCGCCGATGTCCCAGCGGTCGCAGGTGGCGAAGAGCGGCAGGATGCCGATGGAGGCGTGCTCGGCGGCGTGCAGGGCGCCGCCCAGGATCTCCGGGTTGATCCGGGCCGCGTCCAGCTGGTCCTCGGTGACTGTCCACCAGACGGCCCGGGTGCGCAGGGTGCGGGGCGGCAGGTCGAGCTTCGTCTCGCCCATGACCTCGCCGGTGAGCACCCGGCGGCGCAGGAACGAGACCACCTGGTGGGTGACCTCCACCGAGCCGTAGCACAGGCGGCCCTCCCCCCAGGGGACGGTCACCTCGGTCTCCAGGACGGAGATCGCCGTGGTGTCCCGCGCGGTCGTCGTGTAGGGCGGCGCGGCCTCGTAGACCAGGGCGACGGAGTCGTCCAGGTCGAGCGTGCGCACCAGGTACGTCCGGCCCTGGTGCAGGTGGACCGCGCCCTCGTGCACGGAGGCGTGGGCGGCGGAGGCGTCGACCGTGCCGAGCAGCCGGCCGGTGGAGGCCTCGACGATCTGCACGGGCGGGCCGCCCTCGCCGCGCAGGTCGGTGAGGTCGGCCGCCCGCTCCCGGCGGGTCCAGTGCCAGGCGTGGGTGCGCCTGCGCAGCAGCCCGGCGCCCTCCAGCTGGGGCAGGAGCTCGTCGGTCGCGGGGCCGAAGAGCGTCAGGTCCGCCGTCGTCAGCGGGAGTTCGGAGGCGGCCGCGCAGAGGTGGGGGGCGAGGACGTAGGGGTTGTCCGGGTCGAGGACGGTGGACTCGACGGGCCGGTCGAAGAGCGCCTCGGGGTGGTGGACCAGGTACGTGTCGAGCGGGTCGTCGCGGGCGACCAGGACCGCCAGCGCCCCCTGCCCGGACCGCCCCGCGCGGCCCGCCTGCTGCCAGAGCGAGGCGCGGGTCCCGGGATAGCCGGCGATCAGCACGGCGTCGAGACCGGACACGTCGATGCCGAGCTCCAGGGCGGTGGTGGCGGCCAGGCCGAGCAGCTCGCCGGAGTGCAGGGCCCGCTCCAGGGAGCGGCGCTCCTCCGCGAGGTAGCCGCCGCGATAGGCGGCGACCTTGGCCGGCAGGGAGCGGTCGATCGGCGAGAGGCGGTCCTTGGCGATGACCGACACCAGCTCCGCGCCGCGCCGCGAGCGGACGAACGCGACCGTGCGGACGCCTTGCACGACCAGGTCGGTCAGCAGGTCGGCGGTCTCGGCGACGGCGGTGCGGCGAACGGGTGCGTTCTGCTCGCCGTGCAGGTCGGTGAGCGGCGGCTCCCACAGCGCGAACGCCACCTCGCCGCGCGGGGAGGCGTCGTCGGTGACCTCGACGACCCGCAGACCGGTCAGCCGGCCGGCCGCGACCGAAGGGTCGGCGGCGGTCGCGGAGGCCAGCAGGAAGACCGGCTCGGAGCCGTAGCGGGCGCACAGGCGCCGCAGCCGGCGCAGGACCTGGGCGACGTGCGAGCCGAACACGCCCCGGTAGGTGTGGCACTCGTCGATCACGACGTAGCGCAGGGCGCGCAGGAAGGACGACCACCGGGGGTGGCCGGGCAGGATGCCGCGGTGCAGCATGTCCGGGTTGGTCAGGACGTAGTTCGCGTACTGGCGCACCCACTCGCGTTCCTCGAACGGGGTGTCGCCGTCGTAGACGGCCGCCCGGATCGCGTTGCCGAGGGGCGCGGCGAGCTCCCGTACGCCGCGCCGCTGGTCGGCGGCGAGCGCCTTGGTCGGGGCGAGGTACAGGGCGGTCGCGCCCCGCCCGTTGGGCGCCTCGGAGCCGTCGAGGAGGGCCGAGAGGACCGGTGCGAGGTACGAGAGCGACTTGCCCGAGGCCGTTCCGGTGGCGATCACGACCGACTCGCCGTCCAGGGCGTGCTCCGCGGCCCGTGCCTGGTGGGCCCAGGGATGCGCGATCCCGCGCGCCTGGATCGCCGCCACGACCTCGGCGCGGATCCGGTCCGGCCAGACGGCATGGCGGCCCGTCCGCGGGGGCAGGTGCTCCGTATGAGTGATGCGCGCAGCCCTGCCCGCGCCGGCCGCGAGCCGGTCGAGGATCATGCGGGGGGAAGCGGTTTCGTCGGCCATCGGCACCGAGTGTGTCACTGGCGAGGCGGACAATGCTTCCAAGGCGTCGTGCACGCCTGCCGGTAAGTGATTGAATGCCATGGCGGCTGGCGTTCGGCCCTTCCTGCTCCGCCGGGGAGTTTTCTAGAGGGCGACCGCAGACAAGCAAGGTGCTGGAGGATCCGTGGACCTGTCCCTGTCGACTCGCAATGTGTCCGGCCCTGGTGGCGACCGTACGGTCGTCGAGGTCGGTGGCGAGATTGATGTGTATACCGCGCCCAAGCTGCGCGAGCAGCTGGTCGAGCTGGTGAACGACGGCAGCTACCACCTCGTCGTCGACATGGAGGGCGTCGACTTCCTCGACTCCACCGGCCTCGGCGTCCTGGTGGGCGGCCTGAAGCGAGTGCGTGCCCACGAGGGTTCGCTGCGCCTGGTCTGCAACCAGGAGCGCATTCTCAAGATCTTCCGGATCACGGGCCTCACCAAGGTCTTTCCGATCCACACCTCGGTCGACGAGGCCGTCGCGGCCACCGACTGATCCGGCGGAAGATCGCAGGACCCATGGGGGCCGGACCGGCGCAGTCCGGTCCGGCCCTCCGCACGTTCGTCGCTCGTACCTCCGAGGGGGTTGGCATGGCCACCGTTGAACTCCGATTCAGTGCGGTCCCGGGACACGTCAGGACCGCCCGCCTGGTGGCCGCCTCCGTGGCGCGCAAGGCCGGGGTCGACGAGACGGTCCTGGACGAGCTGCGCCTCGCCGTCGGGGAGGCGTGCAGCCGCGCGGTCGGCCTGCACGTCAGCAGCGGGATCGACGCGCCCGTGCGGGTGCGGCTGATCGAGGAGGAGAAGCAGTTCTCCATCGAGGTCGGCGACGAGGCCCCGCGCGCGGTCCCGCTCGGCTCGCTGCCGGGCAGCCGCAACGGCGAGGTCGCGCCGGAGGAGATCGAGGCCGAGGAGGACGAGATGGGCCTCGCGGTCATCAGCGGCCTCGTCGACGACGTGGAGGTGTCCTCCGACGCCGACGGCGGCCTGATCCGGATGACCTGGCCGACCGCCCCGGCCCCGCTGGTCCCCTCGGACCTGCCGGGCGGCGCAGTACGCAATTCTTGATCGAAATATATGATCGGTCGCCTGAATTCCCGGGCGTCCGACGGTGTAACTCCGTAAAGGAATTACGCATCACGCGTCACGTGAGAGGCCCTGGCGATCAGGGTCTCTCTCTTTTTTCGGCCTGATGTCAAGAATTCCGATTCCCGCATCCTGATTTGATCTCGATGTGCTCCGTACAATCCGTCCACGCCATGATCTCGTTTCGAGCGTCAAGGAGGACGGATGGCGGTTCTGACGGACGAAAACCGGCTGATCGTACTGGCCGTCGGCGTGGTCGCACTGGCCGCTCTCGCGGTCGCCGGGGTGCTGGTGCGCCAGGTGCTCGCCGCGGGCGAGGGCACCGAATCGATGAGGAGGATCGCCACCGCGATCCAGGAGGGTGCCAACGCCTATCTGGCCCGCCAGATGCGCACCCTGGGTGTTTTCGCCGTGGTCGTCTTCTTCCTTCTCCTGCTGCTGCCGGCGGACGACTGGAATCAGCGCATCGGCCGCTCCGTATTCTTCCTGATCGGCGCCGCATTCTCCGCGGCCACCGGATACATCGGAATGTGGCTGGCCGTGCGCAGCAATGTCAGGGTGGCGGCTGCGGCGCGTGAGGCGACGCCCGAACCGGGCGGACCGGAAAAGGATTCCACCGCTGTCGCGCACACGGCCATGCGGATCGCGTTCCGCACCGGTGGCGTGGTCGGCATGTTCACCGTCGGACTGGGCCTGCTGGGCGCCTCCTGCGTGGTCCTGGTCTACGCGGCGGACGCGCCGAAGGTCCTGGAGGGCTTCGGGCTCGGCGCCGCGCTGATCGCCATGTTCATGCGGGTGGGCGGCGGCATCTTCACCAAGGCGGCCGACGTCGGCGCCGACCTGGTCGGCAAGGTCGAGCAGGGCATCCCCGAGGACGACCCGCGCAACGCGGCGACCATCGCCGACAACGTGGGCGACAACGTCGGGGATTGCGCGGGCATGGCCGCCGACCTCTTCGAGTCCTACGCCGTCACCCTCGTCGCCGCCCTGATCCTCGGCACGGCCGCGTTCGGGAACGCCGGTCTCGCCTTCCCGCTGATGGTGCCCGCCATCGGGGTGCTCACCGCGATGATCGGCATCTTCGCGGTGGCCCCGCGCCGCGGGGACAGGTCCGGGATGAGCGCCATCAACCGCGGCTTCTTCATCTCCGCGCTGGTCTCGCTGCTCCTGGTGGCGGTCGCCGCCTTCGCCTACCTGCCGTCCACCTACGCCGACCTCGACGGCGTGGCCGACGAGGCGACCCGGGCGCACGGCGGCGACCCGCGGGTCTTCGCCCTGGTGGCCGTCGCCATCGGCATCGTGCTCGCCGGGCTCATCCAGCAGCTGACGGGGTACTTCACCGAGACCACCCGGCGACCGGTGCGCGACATCGGCAAGTCGTCGCTGACCGGCCCCGCCACCGTCGTCCTCGCCGGCATCTCGATCGGCCTGGAGTCGGCCGTCTACACCGCCCTGCTGATCGGGCTCGGCGTCTACGGGGCGTTCCTGCTCGGCGGGACGTCGATCATCCTGGCGCTGTTCGCCGTCGCCCTTGCGGGCACCGGGCTGCTCACCACGGTCGGGGTCATCGTCGCCATGGACACCTTCGGTCCGGTCTCCGACAACGCGCAGGGCATCGCGGAGATGTCCGGCGACGTCGAGGGAGCGGGCGCGCAGGTGCTCACCGACCTCGACGCCGTCGGCAACACCACCAAGGCCATCACCAAGGGCATCGCCATCGCCACGGCCGTCCTGGCCGCGGCCGCGCTCTTCGGGTCGTACACCGACGCCATCAGGACCGCGGTGCGCGACGTGGGGGCGAAGGCGACCGAGATGAACCTCAGCCTGGACATCGCACAGCCCAACAACCTGGTCGGGCTCGTCCTCGGGGCGGCGGTCGTCTTCCTGTTCTCGGGCCTCGCGATCAACGCGGTCTCGCGGTCGGCCGGAGCCGTCGTGTACGAGGTGCGGCGGCAGTTCCGCGAGCACCCCGGGATCATGGACTACTCCGAGAAGCCCGAGTACGGGCGGGTCGTCGACATCTGCACCAAGGACGCGCTGCGGGAGCTGACCACGCCGGGCCTCCTCGCGGTGCTCGCGCCGATCGCCGTCGGCTTCACCCTCGGGGTGGGGGCGCTCGGCTCGTTCCTGGCGGGCGCGATCGGGGCCGGCACCCTGATGGCCGTGTTCCTCGCCAACTCCGGCGGCGCCTGGGACAACGCCAAGAAGCTCGTCGAGGACGGCCACCACGGCGGCAAGGGCAGCGACGCCCACGCCGCCACCGTCATCGGCGACACCGTGGGCGACCCCTTCAAGGACACCGCGGGACCGGCGATCAACCCGCTCCTGAAGGTGATGAACCTGGTCGCGCTCCTCATCGCGCCGGCCGTCGTCCAGTTCAGCTACGGCGACGACGCGAGCCCGCTCCTGCGGGCCCTGGTCGCGGTCCTGGCGATCGGCGCCATCGTCGGCGCGGTGTACGCGTCCAAGCGGCGCGGCATCGCGATGGGTGGTCAGGACGACGACGCCTCCGCGCGGACGAGCGGTGCGGGGACGGGCGGTTCCCCGGTGGCCTCCTGAGCACGGCGGCAACGGTCGGGCGGACGACGTCTTCTGAGACGTCGTCCGCTCGTTTCCGTGCGCGCGCGGGTCATGCCGTGAGGCTCGTCTCCCTTGGTGCAAACGGTTACGAGACCGGGCGAAAGGGTTGACCGGAGTGCGAAAGTCATACCTCTCCCGTGTAAGTTCCGGGGCCGAGAGCCATGGAAGGGACCACTCCGGTGAACAAGAAGCTTGCGGCCGCGCTGTCCGGCGGTGCGGTACTGGTACTGGCGCTGTCGGGCTGCGGTGGCGACGACGGCAACGAGGAGCTCGACAACTGGGCCAAGAGCGTCTGCGACGCCTGGCAGCCCCAGGTGGACAAGATCAAGGCGGCCAACGACTCCATCCAGAAGGAGACGTCGGACGACAGCAAGCCGGAGGACGTCAAGCGCGTCGACTCCAAGGCCTTCCAGGACATGTCCGACGCCTACAAGGCGATGGCCCAGGCCGTCGACAAGGCCGGCGCGCCGCCCGTCGAGGACGGCAAGCAGGACGAGGGCGACGCGGTCGAGGAGCTGAACGCGATCTCCGCCTCCTACGCCGACCTCAAGAAGCAGGTCGACGCCCTCGACACCAAGGACCAGGCGAAGTTCGCCGAGGGGCTGCGCGGTGTGCAGGCGTCCCTCGACAAGATCAACAAGAGTGGCACCGACGCCCTCGACAAGCTGCAGTCCGGCGAGGTCGCCGACGCGATGCGGGGCCAGGAGAGCTGCAAGTCGGCGGCGTCCCCGGTGCCGTCCTCGGGCAAGGCCTGACCGGAAGCCGTGCACGACCGCCGTACCGCGCGGAGGGCGACCGCCCTCCGCGCTCGGGCTTTCCGGGGCCGGACGCGTCGGCCACGGGTGCGCGCGGCGGCGTCGCGGGTCCGCGCGGGGGCGCGTTGTCAGTGCGAGCGGTGACAATGAAGGGGTGAGTACCCGCAGCCTTCCCGCCCCCGACCGCGCCGCCCGCCTCCGCGAGGCCCTGCTCGTCGCCGGGTTCACCGCCGACGGCCTCCTGGAACTGCTCGGCGCCGCCGCGTACACCGCCCTGGCGCGCGCCGAGACCGTCCCCGCGCTGCGCGCCACCCGCGGCGACGGCCCGCTGGAGACGCTCGTCCGGCTGTTCCTGCTCCAGCGCCCGGTCCCGCGCGAGCGGGCGGCCGCCGCGCTCCCGGAGGACGCCCTCGCCGCCTGCCTGGCCGACGGCTGGCTGGAGGAGCGCGAGGACGGCGTCCGCGCGACGCTCGACCTGCGGCCGTACGGCGGCCCCGACGGGCAGGACTGGTTCATCGCCTCCGACCTCGGCTGCGCGGTCGGAGGTGCGGGCGGCATCGGGAGTGGCGACGAGGGGGTCGTCCTGGGTGTGGGCGGCGCGTCCACCACGCTCGCCGGCATCACCGTTCGCACGCCCGTCGGGTCCGCCCTCGACATCGGCACCGGCTCCGGCATCCAGGCGCTGCACGCCGCGCAGTACGCCACCCGCGTCACCGCCACCGACCTCAACCCGCGCGCGCTGGCCTTCACCCGGCTGACCCTCGCGCTCTCCGGCGTGAAGACGGACGCCGACCTGCGCGAGGGCTCGCTGTTCGAGCCGCTCGCCGAGGGGGAGACGTTCGACCTCGTCGTCTCCAACCCGCCCTTCGTGATCTCCCCGGGCGCCCGTCTCACCTACCGCGACGGCGGCATGGCGGGCGACGACCTGTGCCGGGCGATCGTCCAGGAGGCCGGGGTGCGGCTGACCGAGGGCGGCTTCGCGCAGTTCCTCGTCAACTGGCAGGAGGTCGACGGCGAGGAGTGGCAGGACCGGCTGCGCTCCTGGGTGCCGCGCGAGTGCGACGCGTGGATCGTGCGGCGCGAGGTCCAGGACGTCACCCAGTACGCCGAGCTGTGGCTGCGGGACGCCGGCGACCACCGCGGGGACGCGGAGGCCTACGGGGCCCGGTACGACGAGTGGCTCGACGCGTTCGAGGCGAGCGGGACGCGGTCGGTCGGCTTCGGGTGGATCACCCTGCGGCGGTCCGCGGAGGCGGCGGCGGGACGGGCGTCGGTCGTCGTCGAGGACTGGCCGCACCCCGTGGAGCAGCCGCTCGGGGAGACCGTCCGCGCGCACTTCGCGCGCCAGGACTACCTGCGGGCGCGCGACGACGCGGGGCTGCTCGCCGACTCGTTCCTGCTCGCGCCCGAGGTGGTGCAGGAGCAGGTCGGCACCGTCGGCGCGGAGGACCCGGAGCACGTCGTGCTGCGGTCGAACCGCGGGATGCGACGGGCGACGGAGGTGGACACCGTCGGGGCGGGGTTCGCGGGGGTCTGCGACGGGTCGCTGAGCGCGGGTCAGATCCTGGACGCGATCGCGCAGTTGCTGGACGAGGATCCGGTCACCCTGCGGGACCGCGCGCCGGCGCAGATCCGCACGCTGATCGAGCTGGGCTTCCTGGTGCCGGCGGGGCTGGACGGCTGACCCGCCCCGGGGGCCCGCTGTTCACCCCGGGTTCGCGCGGCGTACGCCCCGCCGTGCCAGCCTCGCCCGGGGGCCCGGAGCGGCCGGCGCCCGCGGGTCGTGGAGGCGTCGGGATGGAGAGCGGGCCTGCGGTGTTCGCCGGGACGGTGTTCGTGCTCTTCGGGGCGGCGCTGCTGGGGTGGACGGCGGTACGGGTACGGCACGGGCGGCCGGTCGCGCTCGGCGTCGCGCCGCGGGCGGCGGCGGGGTGGGCGACGGTCGCGGGGGCGGCGGCGCTCCTCCTCGGCGCGTGGTGCTTCACCCGCCTCTGACCTGAGCGCGCATTCGGGGTGCGCGGCACCCCGGGGCGCTCTCTCCGGGTGCGCGGCACCCCGGGGGCTCCGCCCC
>NZ_JBHWZH010000092.1:0-24572 GCF_042728285.1 Streptomyces sp. NPDC060194
TCCCCCCGGTGGGCCCCCGTCACCGTGGTCAGTCGCGCACGGCCACCTTCTCCGCGACGGCGGGCACGCCCACCGCGCCGTCGGCCGGCGACGCCGCGACGACGATCGAGCCCCGTGCGGCCCGCGGCCGGCGCAGACCGGTCGCGGTCAGCAGCAGCCCCGCCGCGGCGAGCGCGGTGACGACGGCCAGCCCGGGCCGGAAGCTGTCCAGGACGGCCTCCGGCGACGCCCCGGAACCGCCGCCGCCCGTGATCACCGCGGTGACGACGGCCAGGAACACCGCCCCGCCCACCTGCACGGAGGTGTTCAGCAGCCCCGAGACCATGCCCTGCTCGTGGTCGTCCACCCCGTTGGTGGCCTGGATGTTGAGCGAGGGGAAGGCCACCGCGCAGGCCGCGCCGATCAGCAGCATCGACGGCAGGATGACGCTCGCGTAGGCGGGGGCCAGGCTGATCCGCAGGAACAGGGCGTACCCGACGACCATGAAGGCGAAGCCGGCGACCAGCAGCCGCGAGGTGCCGAAGCGGTCCACCAGCGGGCCGACCTTCGTGGACGACAGCGCGACGAGGGCGCCCGCCGGGAGGAAGGCCAGCGCGGTCTGGAGCGCGGACCAGCCGAGCAGGTTCTGCAGGTACATGGTGGCGATGAACTGGAACCCGACGTAGGAGCCGAAGAAGAACGCGGCGCCGAGCTGGGCGCGCACCTGGTCGCCCGAACGCAGCACCCCGAGCCGGACCAGGGGGCTCGCCGAGCGCCGCTCGATCGTGACGAACAGGGCCAGCAGCAGCGCCGTGGCGGCGAACGACAGGAGCGTCCTCGCCGACGCCCAGCCCACCTCCGGGGCCTGGACGACGGTGAACACGAGCAGCAGCATCGCCGCCGTGCCGGTGACGGCGCCGGGCACGTCGTACCCGCCGCGCCGCTCGGTGCGCGGGCTGCGCGGGATGAGGCGGAGGCCGGCGACCAGGGCGAGCAGGGCGATCGGCGCGGGCAGCAACATGGTGAGCCGCCAGCTCACCTCGGTGAGCAGGCCGGAGAGGACCAGGCCCATCGAGAAGCCGGTCGCGGCGCAGGTGGTGTAGATGGCGAGCGCCCGGTTGCGCTGCGGGCCCTCCTTGAAGGTCGTGGTGATGATGGACAGGCCGGCCGGCGCGGTGAACGCGGCGCTGAGCCCCTTGACGAAGCGGCTGACGATGAGCAGCGGCCCGGAGTCGACGAGCCCGCCGAGCAGCGAGGCGAGCGCGAAGACGGCCAGGGCGATCAGGAACACCCGCCGCCGGCCCAGCAGGTCGGCCGCCCGGCCGCCGAGCAGCAGGAGGCCGCCGTAGCCGAGGATGTAGCCGCTGACGATCCACTGCAGGGTCGAGGTGTCGAGCGCCAGCTCCTCGGCGATCGACGGCAGGGCGACGCCGACCATGGAGACGTCGAGCGCGTCCAGGAACATCGCCGCGCAGAGCACGAGCAGGGTCCCCCACAGCCGCGGGCTCCAGCGGTCGTCCACGGCGGCGGGGTCATTGAGCGGTGAGGTCATGGCCGAGACAGTACATGCACATGCATTCAATGCAAGTGCATTTAATGTCGATGCAACGAACTCGGCGATCTCTGCTACCGTCTGAAACATGTCGCCGAACCCTCCCGCGTCGCCCGAAGGGGCCGCCGCTCACGGGCTCGCACCGGACGGCCCCGTCCTCGTGGCCCAGTGGCGCGAGATCCTCGCCCGCCACGCCCGCACGATGTGCGAACTGGACCGCGAGCTGCAGCAGCACGGGCTCGGGGCCAGCGACTTCGAGGTTCTCGACGTGCTCGCGGAGAACGCGTCGGACGACGGCCGCCACGCCTACCGTGTCCAGGACATCGCCGCCCGCGTGCACCTGAGCCAGAGCGCGCTGTCCCGGCTGATCAGCCGACTGGAGCGGGACGGCCTCGTCGGCCGCGGCATGTGCAGCGAGGACCGGCGCGGCGTCCGGGTCGTGCTGACCGACCGGGGGCGCGCGGTCCACGCGGCGGCGCTCCCGATGCAGCGGGCCGTGCTCGCCCGCACCCTGGCCCCGGAGTCGGGCCCCGCCGCGAACTGAGCCGCACCGGTCCCGTGACGCGCCTCGGCCGGACCGGTCCCTCAGGCCCGCCGGAACGCGTACCCGATGACGGCCGAGCACGCCGCGAGCAGGGCGACGCTGGTCAGCGCGACGGGCAGCGAGAGCCAGTCCGCCATGAACCCGATCGCCGGCGGTCCGATCAGCATCCCGCCGTACCCCAGCGTCGACGCGGCGGCCACCCCGTCCGGGCCGCCGAGCGCGCCCGCCCGGTCCATGGCGACGGGGAACATGTTCGCGAGCCCGAGACCGGTGACCCCGAAGCCCGCGAGCGCCGCCCCGGTGCCCGGCGCCAGCGCCCCGAGGAGCATCCCCGCGGCCGCGACCGTGCCGCCGCCCACCAGTACCGCGGTCCGGCCCAGCCGCTCCAGGAGCGCCGTCCCCGAGAGCCGGCCCACCGTCATGGCCAGCGCGAAGACGGCGTACCCGGCGGCCGCGAGGCCGGGGGCGGCGCCCAGGTCCTGGTGCAGGTGGAGAGCGCCCCAGTCGGCCAGCGCGCCCTCGCCGTAGGCCGTGCAGAGCGCGATCACGCCGAAGACGACGACCACCGTCCGGGCGCTCGGCCCGCCCCGCCCCGACCCGGCCGCGACGGCTCCGGTGCCCGGGCCGGACGGCCGGGCGGGCCGCGGCGCCGCGAACCGCAGCAGCGGGAGCCCGGCCGCGACGGCGACGACCAGCGCGATCACCGTCAGCCCGAGCAGGTGCGCGGTGGGGGAGAGGTGCCCGGCGACGATGCCGCCGGCCCCCGCGCCCACCATCCCGCCGAGACTGAACGCCGCGTGGAAACTCGGCATGACCGGACGGCCCAGCGCCGCGACGAGGTCCACCGCGGCGCTGTTCATGGCCACGTTGAGCGCGCCGTACGCCGTGCCGAAGACGAGCAGGGCGAGGCCGAGGGCAAGCGGTGAGCGCGGCAGCGGCGGCAGCGCGACGCTCACGGCCAGCAGGAGCGCCGAGGCCACGGTCACCGGGTGGTTGCCGAACCGGCGGCACAGCCGGCCGGTCAGCATCATCGTCACCACAGCCCCCGCCGACACCCCGAGGAGGGCGAGGCCGAGGGCGCTGGCGGACGCCCCGGTCTGCGCCTTGATCGCCGGGATGCGCACCACCCACCCGGCGAAGACGAAGCCGTCGAGCGCGAAGAACACGGTGAGCAGCACCCGGAGGCGGCGGAGTCCGGCGGCCGTGCCGTGCTCGGCGCCGGTCGTCCCTGACCTGAGTTTGTTCAATGCTGACACAAACGGCAGGCTAGACGGCGCGCCGAACGCCGTGCAAGACCTTTCCCGGCACCGGCCCCACCGCTGGTCCGCCCCGCCGTCCGGCGCGAGGATGGCGGACATGAGCGCCGCCGAACTCTTCCCCCGCGACCGCGCCACCCCCGCCCCCGGCGCCGTCCACGTGCCCGACTGGCTCTCCGCCGACGAGCAGCGCCGCCTGCTCGACGCGTGCCGCACCTGGGCCCGCCCGCCGGCGGGCCTGCGGACCGTGCGCACCCCCGGCGGCGGCGAGATGACCGCCCGCCAGGTCTGCCTCGGCCGGCACTGGTACCCCTACGGCTACGCCGACCACGCCGTCGACGGCGACGGGGCCCCGGTGAAGCCGATGCCCCGGTGGCTGGCCGAGACGGCCGACCGGGCGGTCGCCGCGGCCTACGGCGACGCGGCCCCCGGTGCCGACCCCTCCGCACCGCTCGCCTACGACATCGCGCTGATCAACTTCTACGGCGGCGACGCCCGCATGGGCATGCACCGCGACAGCGACGAGGAGTCCGACGCCCCGGTCGTCTCCCTCAGCCTCGGCGACACCTGCGTCTTCCGCCTCGGCAACGTCGACGGCCGCTCGCGGCCCTGGACGGACCTGGAGCTGCGCAGCGGCGACCTCTTCGTCTTCGGCGGCCCCTCGCGGCTCGCCTACCACGGGGTGCCGCGCGTGCACCCCGGCACCGCGCCTACGGAGCTGGGGCTCGAGGGACGCCTCAACATCACCCTGCGCGTCAGCGGCCTGCCCGGAACCGGCCGGCCGGAGGCCTGATCACTTCCAGATCCGCACGTAGTCCACGTACATGGTCGAGTCCGCGTCGAAGGTCTCGTCCTCGATGTCCCCCTCCGGGAAGTCGCTCACCTCGTGCGAGATCACGACGAACTCGTCGACCAGCGGGATGAGCCGCTCGTCGGTGACCGTGCGGACGACCCGCCCGTCGTAGAGGAACTTCAGGTGGTCGCCCGTCCAGCTCAGGCCGAAGGTGTGCCAGTAGTCGTCGTGGAGGCGCGGGGCGGGGAACACGCCCGGGGACGACTTGAGGTCGTCGTACCCGTCGTAGTGGATGTTGGTCGAGAACCTGTTCGCCCGGTACGCGGTCTCCGCGATGTCGATCTCGGCGCCGTCGGCCGCCGTCCCGGGCACGTCGCCCTGGTCGGGGTGCTGGAGCCAGACGGCCGCCAAGTGGCCCTCGGTGGGCGGCACATGGACCCGGAACTCGATCGCGCCGCCGTGGTAGCCGTACTTGCCGCGGGTCTCGATCCGGCCGCCCGCGTAGCGGCCCTCGCCGAGCCGCTTCACGTCGATGGCGAGCGCGCCCCGGCCGGCGGCGTCGGGGCGGACGGTCCCGGGCGCGTACCACCAGCGGATGCCGTCGTGCGGCTCGCGTTCGACGTCCAGCGCCGTCCACTTGGCGGTGTCGAGCGTCGGCGCGCCGAACTCGTCGCTGAAGACCAGCTCCGCCGAGCCCGTCCCCGCGCCGCCCCGCGGCCGGACGCCGCGCGGGGTCGCCGGGTCGACCCAGCGGGACGCGGTCGGCGTCGAGGGGGTGGCGGCGGGCGGCGCCGGACGGCGACCGGACCCGTCGGAGGCCCGGCGGGGGTCGCGGTCGGCGAGCAGCACCCAGCCGATCAGCACGGTCAGGGCCGTCAGGGCGGCCCCCGTCGCGAGCGCCGCCCGCGGCCTGCGGCGAAGGCGCTCCCGGACGCCGCTCGCACGTCGGGTCCAGATGCTCTCCACGGGTCCCACTCCTCGGCGGAAACGGCGCACGGCGGTCGTCGAGCGTATCCACCGGCGATGACCGCACGTCAGGCGGGTCCTTCGAGGGCCGCGCGGGGCCCGCCTCCGGCGTCGGCGCGGGCCCCGGATCCGTCGATCATGGGAGACTCTCCGTCATGACTGGCAAGGCGGCCCCGCACGCGACCGGGGACACGACCACCCCGGACACCCCTCCCGGACCGGTGACCGTACGCGGCCCCGGCGCCCCGGGCGCGGCGGGCAGGAACCGGCTGGAGCGCGGCCGGAGCGCGCTCGGACCCGCTCTCGAACTCGTCCACACCGGCCGCGCCCCCACCCGGGCCGTCCTCACCTCCGAACTGGGCGTGACCCGCGCCACGGCCGGCGCGGTCGCCGCCGAGCTGGAGGCGCTCGGCCTGATCCGCGTCGACAGCCGCCCCAGCGCGTCCGCCGGCTCCCAGGGCCGCCCCTCGCACCGGCTGTTCGTCGCCGACGACGGCCCCGTCGCCCTCGCCGCACAGGTGCACGCCGACGGGTTCCGGGCGGCGCTGGTCGGCCTCGGCGGCCGGATCGTCGCCACCACCCCCGGGTGCGAGGTCGTCGGGGCCGATCCGGCGCAGGTCCTCGGGGCCGTCGTCGAGGCCGGGGCGGAGCTGCTGCGCGAGACCGGCCGCCGGTGCGTGGGCGCGGGCCTCGCCGTGCCGTCCGCGGTCGCCGAGCCCGAAGGCCTCGCGCTCAACCCGCTGCACGTGGCCTGGCCGGCCGGCGCGCCCGTCGCCGCGATCTTCGCCGACCGGGTGCGCGACGCGGGCATCACCGGGCCCGCCTTCGCCGGCAACGACGTCAACCTCGCCGCGCTCGCCGAGCACCGGCACGGAGCGGGCCGCGGGGCGCAGCACCTGCTCTGCGTGGCCACCGGACACCGGGGGGTCGGCGGCGCACTCGTCCTCGACGGCCGCCTGCACACCGGGAGTTCGGGCCTCGCCCTGGAGGTCGGCCACCTCACGGTCAACCCCGAGGGCCGCCCCTGCCACTGCGGCGGACGCGGCTGCCTCGACGTCGAGACCGACCCGCTCGCCTTCCTGACGGCGGCGGGACGCGACCCCGGACCCGAGGTCTCGCTCCTTCAGCAGGCACGCGACCTCATCCGCACCGGCGGCGCCGATCCGGCGGTCCCGGCCGCGGTCGAGGAACTCGTCGACCGGCTCGGCCTCGGCCTCGCCGGACTGGTCAACATCCTCAACCCCGACCGGATCATCCTCGGCGGACTGCACCAGGCGCTCCTGGACGCGGCCCCCGACCGGCTGCGCGCCGTCGTCGCCGACCGCAGCCTGTGGGGGCGCAGCGGCAGCGTGCCGATCCTGCCGTGCACGCTCGACCACAACAGCCTGGTCGGCGCCGCCGAGCTGGCCTGGCAGCCCGTCCTCGACGACCCGCTCACGGCCGTCGCCTGACCCGCCGGGAACGGCCCGGGCCTCAGCCCACCACGGCCCGGCGGGCGAGACGGACCGGCCGTTCCGCGAACGCCGGGGCGTGCGAGGTCTGCGGACGCCCCACGTCGGCCGCCGCCCGCACCCCACCGGGCCGCGCGGGCGCCGGCTTCGCGGGGGAGACGGCGGCCAGTCGGAACCAGACGACCTTGCCGCCCGCCTCCACCGGCCGCGCCCCCCAGCTATCGCTGAGGGCCTCGACCATGGCCAGGCCCCGCCCGCAGGTGTCGAGCGGGTCCGCGTCGCCCAGGACGGGCAGCCGGGGGTCACGGTCGTGGACGGAGACGGTGAGGTGCTCGCGCCGCAGCTCGATCTCCACCCGGCACGTCTTGTCGGGCTCCGCGTGCCGGTGGACGTTGGTGAGCAGCTCGGTGACGGCCAGCGCCGTCGGGTCCACGAGGGGGTCGAGATGCCAGTAGCGCAACTGCGCGGAGACGATTCTGCGGACCTGTCCGATCCGCGACGGCAGAGCCAGGAGCTCCACCGCGCACTGCCTGCTCGGATGACTGATCACGGGTGCGACTCCCCGAATTGAGGTCCGGAAGAAGGCGATGATCCGGCGTACCGCTCCTTTGAGTGATCGCCGGGTGACCCAGAGTGATATGTGGGACCAGAGTCGCTCAGCCCGCGCGGCCGCGCAACTCACGGACCGGTCAGGCGCCGCCGGTCCGGTCCGTGCCGCGAGCGCCCGCCTCGCGGAACGCGGCCAGGAAGCCGCCGGCCGCGCCCGGCCCGTCCCCGCCCGGCGTCCGCGCGTCTCCGCCGAGCTTGAGCAGGTAGCGCCTGCCGTTCACGGTGGCCGCCGCCTCGTCCTCCGCCGCGAACCACGGCCGGCCCAGGGTGACCTGGGAGACGGGGGCGCTGTCGATCTCGCTGCCGTAGCTGGTGAGGAGCTCCAGCCTGCCGTCGCTGATCCGGACCTGGCCCGCCCGGGTGAGCGAGCGCAGCCGGCGCCCGATCCGCACCCCGCGGGCCGTGAACTCCGCGTCAGCCATGGACCGCCTCCGTCGGGTCGCCGCGGCCGCCCGAGACGTGGCCGCGTCCACCGGTGCAGTCTGCACGGCGTCCGGCCGCGGCGCCAGAGCCCGGCGCGGCCGGTCCAGGGCACCGGGGCCAGGAGTTGCTTTGAGCGCCCCAAAGGAGTGTTTATGCAGGTGAGAAGGGTGTTGCGGGTGTCTATGATCGAGGCCGGGGACCCGATGCGACAGGAGCGGAACGTGAGCAGCGACAAGGCCCTGGCCACCCTCGACGTGGACCGCAGCGACGCCGGGTACCGCACCTGGCTGAAGGAGGCGGTGCGCAAGGTGCAGGCCGACGCCAACCGCTCCGCCGACACCCACCTCCTGCAGTTCCCGCTGCCGGAGCACTGGGGCATCGACCTCTACCTCAAGGACGAGTCCACCCACCCGACCGGCAGCCTCAAGCACCGGCTCGCCCGCTCCCTCTTCCTCTACGGCCTGTGCAACGGCTGGATCCGCCCCGACCGCCCCGTCATCGAGGCCTCCAGCGGCTCCACCGCCGTCTCCGAGGCCTACTTCGCCAAGCTGATCGGCGTCCCGTTCATCGCCGTGATGCCCCGCACCACCAGCCGCGAGAAGTGCCGGCTGATCGAGTTCCACGGCGGGCGGTGCCACTTCGTGGACGACTCCCGGCTGATGTACGAGGAGTCGGCGGCGCTCGCGGCCCGCACCGGCGGCCACTACATGGACCAGTTCACCTACGCCGAGCGGGCCACGGACTGGCGCGGCAACAACAACATCGCCCAGTCCCTCTTCGAGCAACTGCGCCTGGAGCGCTACCCCGAGCCCGCCTGGATCGTCGCCACCGCCGGCACCGGCGGCACCTCCGCGACCGTCGCCCGGTACGTGCGCTACATGCAGCACGACACCCGGGTGTGCGTCGCCGACCCGGAGAACTCCTGCTTCTTCGAGGGCTGGACCACCGGCGACCCGGGCGTCACCAGCGACTGCGGTTCGCGGATCGAGGGCATCGGACGGCCCCGGATGGAGCCCAGCTTCGTGCCCGGAGCCATCGACCGCATGATGAAGGTCCCCGACGCCGCCAGCGTCGCCGCCGTACGCGCCCTGGAGCGGGCGACGGGCCGCAGGGCCGGCGGCTCCACCGGCACCGGGCTGTGGAGCGCCTGGAAGATCGTCGCCGAGATGGCCGCGGCCGGGGAGACCGGCAGCGTCGTCACCCTGATCTGCGACGCGGGCGACCGCTACCTCGACAAGTACTACTCCGACTCCTGGCTGGAGGAGCAGGGCCTCGACATCGCCCCGTACACCCGGGCGATCGACACCCTGCTCGCCACCGGCGCCTGGCCCGACTGACGGGCCGCGCCGGCCGCCTGACGCACCGTCAGGCGCCCGGCTCCTCCGCGAGGCCGGCCACCACCAGCTCCTCCAGGTGCTCCGAGGCCTCCTCCCGCACCTCCGCCGGCAGGCCCGCGTCCGTCACCAGCGTGTCCACCTCGTCCAGGCCGGCGAACGAACTCAGGCCGACCGTCCCCCACTTGGTGTGGTCGGCGACCACGACCACCCGCCGGGCCGAGCGCACCAGGCGCCGGTTCGTCTCGGCCTCCGCGAGGTTCGGGGTGGACAGGCCCGCCGTCACCGATATGCCGTGCACGCCGAGGAACAGCACGTCGAAGTGGAGCGCCCGGATCGCCTGGTCGGCCACCGGCCCCACCAGCGAGTCCGAGGGGGTGCGCACCCCGCCGGTCAGGACGACGGTCGCCGCCGACTGACGCTGGCCGCCCGCCCGCCCGGCGGTGTGGAACACGTCCGCCACCCGCACCGAGTTGGTGACCACGGTCAGGTCGGGGACGTCGAGAAGCCGCTGCGCCAGGGCGAACGTCGTGGTGCCGCCGGACAGCGCGATCGCGCTGCCGGGGACGACGAGCGCCGCCGCCGCCCGGGCGATCGCGTCCTTCGCGCCCTGCTCCAGCGCCGACTTCGCCTCGAACCCCGGCTCGTGGGTGCTCGCCTCGGTGACCGGCACGGCCCCGCCGTGCACCTTCTCGACCACGCCCTGCCGGGCGAGGGTGTCCAGGTCGCGCCGGACCGTCATGTCGGAGACGTTGAGCCGCCGGGTCAACTCGTTGACCCGCACGCCGCCGCGGCGGCGCACCTCGTCGAGGATCAGGGCACGGCGTTGCTCGGCGAGCAGGTTGTGGTTCTCGCTCACGCCGGGGCGGGTCCTTCCCTTGGGTCACCTGCGCGGCCCGAGGGGCTCCGACGCCGCTCGTGCACGGGCCTCCCATCCTCGCACGGCACAGGGGCCCGCGTACCGGCGGGGAGATTTCGCACGCGGCGGCGCGGGACAGGTGCCGGAGCGGCGCCGAAGGGGAATCATTGCCTCCCCGTCCTTCGTCCGAGAGCGAGTCCAGGACCGGTGCACGACAGAACAGCGGGCGGCGGACCCGCCCTCGAACTCCTCGTTCACGGCGTCGGCGGCGCCACCCCCGAAGAGATGCTCGGCGACCCCCGCACCACCCGCGTCACCGGTGACGCAACCGCCGCGATGCACCGGCGCACCGACGACGTCGACGCCGAGAGCCGGCCCGAGGACTACCGGGGCAGACCGATCCCCGAGGCGTACTGCTGGTCCAACCTCACCTCCGGCAACGGCTCCCGCGCCCTGTGGCTGCTGCTCCTGCCGTTCATGGTCGTCAACCTCGCCCACTGGATGCGCCCCGCGGCCCGCGGCCACGACCGGGCCATACGGCTCCACGGCGTCCTCGTGCGGCTCGTCGGCCTGAGCCTGACCGTGCTGTTCACCGCCGCCGCCTGCGAGGTCGCCCTCGACCTGACGGCGTGGCAGTGCGCCGGCACCCCCGCGTGCGCCGGCAACCGGTCCTGGCTCGGCTTCCTCACCCCCGACGCGGCCGGGGGCGGCGGCTGGTGGACCGCGCCGGGCCGCCGGCTCGCCCTCGCGGCCCTGGTCCCCGCCGCCCTCACCGGACTGCTCTGGTACCTCTCGCACCGCACCTGGAACGCCTACGAGTCGCAGCAGCCGCTCCCCGGCCGCCCCGCGCGCGCCCACCTCGCCGCCGACGTCCCCTCCGGCGAGGTGCCGTACACCGTCGCCGCCCTCGGCCGCCCCGGGTTCTGGTACGGCCGCCGGTTCGTCGCCCGGCTGCGCGCCGCGCACACCGCCGCCGGGCTGCTGACCGTCGCCGCCGCGCTGAGCACCGCCCCCGCCCGGCACGACCGCGCGCCCGGCGGCGCGGCCGCCGCCGACCTCGCCGGGTGGATGCTCCAGGCCGCCGTCGGCTGCGCGGCGCTGTGGTGCGTCTGGGTCGTCTGCCGCCGCGGACGCACCGAGTCGCACATCGACCACACCCTCGACCGGGTCCTCCTGCGCGCCCTGCCGGCCAACGCGCTCACCCTCCTGGCGTGCGCGCTCCTGTACGCGGCGTGGCCCCGGCCCGGCTGGGTCTCCGGCGGGCGGCTGCCCGGCGACGCGGCCTTCGCCGTCCTCACCCTCGCCCAGGGGCTGCTCGTCCTCGCCCTCGCCGCCGTCGCCCTGCTGCTCCACCGCACCGCCCCCGACCACCGGGCCGCCCTGCGCGGACTCGCGGGGCCCGCCGTCGCCACCCTCGCCTGCGCGCTCGGCGGGGTGATGACCGGCGGCGTCGCCCAGCGGGTCGCCGACTGGCTGGACGGGCCGAGCACCCCCGGCATGGGCGCGGACCCGGTGATCCAACCGCCCGTGCTGCTCTCCTGGCAGGCCTCCGCGCTGCCCCCGCTGCTGCTCGTCCTGCTCCTCGGCGCCGGTTGGCTCGCCCGGCGCACCCGGGAGCTGCGCCGCGAGGAGACGGCCCGGGTGCTCGCCGAGTACCCCGAGGCCCGGGCCGAGGACGTACGGGCCCGGCGGATCGCCGGGACCCGCGCCCGCGCCGCCCTCACCGACCGCGCCCCGCGCATCCTCGCCCTGACCTCCGCGGTCACCCTGCTGCTCGGCGGGATCGCCCTGGCCGGCTCCCGGCTGACCGCCGAGGTCCCCGGCGAGGCGGCGCGCGGCGCCCCGCCGGTCGTCGAGGGCGCCGCCCAGACGGTCCAGGCGCTCGGCTCCTGGCTGGTGGGCGTCGGCTTCCTGCTGTTCGTCACCTGGGGCCGGCGCGCCTACCGCGACGCCTCGGCCCGCCGCACCATCGGCATCCTCTGGGACGTCGGCACCTTCTGGCCGCGCGCCGCGCACCCCTTCGCCCCGCCCTGCTACGCCGAGCGCGCCGTCCCCGACCTCGCCTGGCGCATCGACACCTGGACCCGCGCGACCGGCGGCCGGCTCGTCCTGTCCGGCCACTCCCAGGGCAGCGTGCTCGCCGCCGCGGCCGCCTGGCAGCTGGACGCCGAGGTCCGCAAGGGCGTCGCCCTGCTCACCTACGCCTCCCCGCTGGAACGGCTCTACGGCCGCTGGTTCCCCGCCCACTTCGGCCCGCACGTCCTGCGGACCCTGCACGACGAGGTGGACTGCTGGCGGAACCTCCACCGCCGCACCGACCCCATCGGCGGCCCCGTACAGCTCCCCGGCGTCGACGCCGCACCGCTGCGCGACCCGGCCGCGTACGCGCGCACCGCACGGGACCCGCTGCCCGCGCCGATCCTCGGCCACTCCCTCTACCAGGCCGACCCCGCGTTCGCCGCCGAGCGGGCGGCGCTCCTCGCCCGGCTGGCCGCCGCGCCCGGACTGCCCCGGCAGGCCGCGGAGGCCGCCGGGGTCACGGCAGCTCGGGGAGGTCCTCCGGATACAGCAGCGTGAGGTCGTCGGTGCTCATCTCGGCGAGCTGGGCGACCCGCCCGGCGTGCCGCTCCACCATCGCCTCGAAGGTCTGGCGCGCGGTGCGCCCGTTGCCGAACGCCGGTCCCTTGGGGAGCGCGGTGAAGTACTTCACCAGCGCCTCCGACGTCCCGCCGGCCAGCCGGTACTCGTGCTCGTCGGCCTGCTGGGCGACGATGCTCAGCAGTTCGTCCGGGTCGTAGTCGCCGAAGGTGATGGTCCGTGAGAACCGGGACGCCACACCGGGGTTGACCGCCAGGAAGCGCTCCATCTCGACGGTGTAGCCGGCGACGATGACGACCACCGCGTCCCGGTGGTCCTCCATCAGCTTCACCAGCGTGTCGATGGCCTCCCGGCCGAAGTCGCGGCCGGAGTCCTCCGGGGAGAGCGCGTAGGCCTCGTCGATGAACAGCACGCCGCCGCGGGCCCGTTCGAAGGCCTCCTGGGTGCGGATGGCGGTGGAGCCGATGTGCTCGCCGACCAGGTCGACGCGGGACACCTCCACCAGGTGGCCCTTCTCCAGGACGCCGAGCGAGGCGAGGATCTCGCCGTAGAGCCGGGCGACCGTCGTCTTGCCGGTGCCGGGGGAGCCGGTGAAGACCAGGTGGCGGCGGGCCGAGGCGGCCTTCAAACCCGCCCGCTGCCGGCGGCGGCCGACCTCGATCATGTCGGTGAGCGCCCGCACCTCGCGCTTGACGCTCTCCAGGCCGACCAGCGCGTCCAGTTCGCCGAGCACGTCGGTGGAGGCGCGCAGCGCCTCGCCGGGCGTCTCGGTGACCCGGGGCGCAGGGACCGCGCCGAGCAGCCCGGTGGTCGTGTGCTGCGTCGCCGTCTGCACGCCCGCCGGGGCGGAAGGAGCGGACGGCCCCGGCGCCCCGGGCCGCGACGTGGCGGTGGGGCCGCCCGACAGGCCGCTCTCGTCGCTGGTGCAGTCCTCGACCACCGGCCCGTCCTCCGGGAACTCGTAGCCGCCCCGCTCGCAGCGCTCGGTGCGGCAGCGGGTCAGCGTCGTGCGGCAGCCGTCGAGGACGTGGAAGCCGTAGCCGCCGCTGCCGGTCACCCGGCAGGCGTGGAAGGTGCCGCGGCCCTCGGCCGAGACGTAGAAGCCGGCCTCGACGGGGGAGGTGATCGTGCACCGCTCGACGGTCGGGTCGGCGCCCTTGGTGACGATGACGCCCGTCTGCGCGCCGTCCACCGAGCAGCCGCTGAGCGTGCCGCCGCTGCCGTGGTCGCGGAACCAGGCGCCGGTCGCGGCCTCGCGGATCCGGCAGTCGTCGAGCTGCGCGGTCGCCCCGTCGCTCACCGAGACCGCGGTGTTGCGCACCTGCGCCAGGTCGCTGTCGACGAGGTCGGCGCGGGACCCCCGGTCCAGGACGAAGATCGCGTCCGGGACGTCGTGCACCCGGCACGAGGTCAGGGTGACCGCGGCCCCGTCGCTGACCCAGACCGCCGGGTAGTCGCCGGTGCTGTCGTGGATCTCGCAGCTCCCGGCGTCCACCCGGGTCCCCGGGTCCCACACGGACAGGCCGTTGCGGCCGAAGCGGCGCACGGTGGTCCGGGTCAGGGTGAGCACCGAGCGCGACCGGAGGTCGATCGCGTTCTCCGGGATGTCGTGGACGTCGCAGTCGACGAGGGTGACGACCGCGTCGGTGTCGAGCGTGACGCCGTCACCGGTGGTGCGGTGCACCGAGCAGGCGGTGAGGTGGGCGGTGGCGCGGGCGTTGACCTGGACGCCGGCGCTGCGGATCTCGTAGATCTCGCAACCGATGGCCTCCAGGCCGGAGTTCTCGCCCGAGACCGTCAGACCCGCGCCGGTGGTGCGGTGGATCCGGCAGCGCTCCAGGCGGGGGTGGCCGCCCTCGCGCACCGCGACCCCGGCCTGCCCCGCGGCCAGCACCTCGCACTCCTCGAACAGACCGCCCCCGCCGTCCAGGACGGCGATCCCGACGCCCGCCGGGTTGTCCACCACCAGCCTCCGCACGGTCGGCCGGGCGCCGCCGCGGACCTCGAGTCCGGCCGCGGAGCGGGTGGCGATCCGGACGCCGGCGATCTCCGGTGTGCCGTCCTCGACGAGGAGCGCCGGTGACGCCCCGTCCTGCCCCTCCAGCTGCAGGTTCTGCAGCACGGCGGAGGCGCGGAGGGTGACGGCGACGCCGTCCACCGGGGCGATCCGCACGGTGCCGTCCGGGCCGTCGGGGCCGCGCAGGGTGACGGCCCGGGTGATCACCAGGTTCTCGCGGTAGGTGCCGGGGGCCACCGTGAGCACGTCGCCGTCCCCGGCGGCCTCGAGCGCCGCCGCGAGGGAGGCGTACTCGCCTGTGCGGCGGCGCCACCTCGACGTGCCGGTGTACGTCACCTGGACCGTGCCCTGTGCCATGGCGCTGAACTGCCCCCGCCTCGTCGTGCCTCACGCGTGTCCGACCTTCGCCGATCCGGCCGCCCCGGTGAGGCACCTGCTCCGGCCGGTCCACCGTAGCGTGCGCGGGGCGGGGGAGTTGACCAGTCGTCGGTGTCGGCGCGGGAGTGGCGCGGCCGGGTCAGCTGCCCGCGCCGGTGCGGCCCCAGTCCGGACCGGTCCGCGCCCAGTCGCGGTCGAGCAGGGCGTACCGCCGCCGGTCGAGCCGCCACACGACCAGCCGGCGCCCGCCGGCGACGAGCGCGGCGAACACGACGGCGGCTCCGGCGCCCGCGATCGCGGCGTGGGTGCTCGCCGTGGTCGCGTCGAGCGGCCGGGTGGTCTGCCGGCCCTCGGCGTCCGTCCACAGCGTGAACCGGTCGCCGGGCCGGGCGTCGGGCGGGGCGGCCGAGGTCGTCCCGGTGTGCCGGACCCCGTCGGGGCCGGACCAGACGGCCACCACCCGCGAGGCCCCGCCGCGGACGGTCGTGGACTCCGGGTCGGGGTCGGCGGGGTCCCAGGCCGCGGGGCGGACGACGGACGCCGTCGCCAGGTGGCGCTCCCGCTGCTGGCGCTGCACGGACTGCTGCAGGGCGTCGTCGGCGAGGGCGCCGCAGAAGCCGCCGGCCACCGGGGCGGCGAGGACGATCAGCAGGAGGGCGCCGAGGGCGACCCAGGCCTCGACGAGGTCCGTTGTACGGCGCAGCGGGTTGTGCCGCCAGCGCCAGATTCCGCTCAGGGCTCGCACGATCGCGCACCCCCTTCCGCCTCCGTCATGTCCGCGCGCCGGCCGGCCGACACCTCGGACGGGCCCCGCTCCGCGGAACGGTGCCGTCCGGCGGCGACCCGCCGGATCCTCGCGGCCGTCTCCCCGAACAGACGTCCGTCATTCGAGGATAGTCACGCCGTCCCCGCGTCGCAGCGTGCCACCCGTCGCGGGGATCAGGAGCATCCCGAACTGCAGCTTCCCGTCCCGCCGCCGGTGGCGGGCCAGGGTGCGCAGCGGCTCCTTGCCGCGCTTGGCGGACCGCTGGTCGGTCGTCGTGACCAGGCAGCGCCCGCAGGGGCCCGCGACCCGCAGCTCCACTCGGCCGATCCGGAGCCGCCGCCAGTCGTCCTCCGCCCACGCGGGCGGGCCGTCCACGACCAGGTTCGGCCGGAACCGGTCCATGGGCAGGGGCCCCTCCTGGGCGTGGTCGCCGGCGGCGACCAGGTCGTTCAGGGCGTCGAGCGAGGACCGGGTGGTGAGCAGCAGGGGGTAGGTGTCGGCCAGGTTGACGGTGTCGCCCGGGAGTCCGCCGCTCCGGGTCACCGGCCGCCGCACGGCGGGTTCGTCGAGGTGGACGAGCCGGACGGGCCGGCCGGTGTACGCGCTCAGCCACGCGTGGGCGGCCTCGTCCGCGAGCGCCGCCTCGAGCTTGTCGCTGAAGACAGCGACCGGCACAGTGGGCCCGCCGAGCGCCGGCGGGCGTACGGTCAGCGTCGCGCGGCCGGACGCGGACAGCGCGATCGCGCCGTCGGCCAGCGGCGCGGCGGCCGCCAGGGCCAGCCGCGGGTGTTCGCGCTGGGTGACGCAGCTCCCCGCCTCGTCGACCACCATCCAGCGCCGGTCGCCCGCGAGCCCCCACGGCTCGACGGCCGCCTCCTCGGGGGCGTACCCGGCCAGCGCCTTGACCGGATGGACGTGCAGTGAACTCAGGACAGGCAGCGGCATGGCTCCATCCTGTCAGGGGCCGCCGACGGTGCTCCGCCGCGACCCCCTCGGTCAGTAGCCGCGGCCGCCCTGGTACTGGCGGTTGTACGGGTCCTCGTAGGGCGCGGCCTGGGCGGGGCGCGGGGCGACCGGGCGCATCGCCTCGTAGCCCGTGTGCTGCGCGGGGCGCTGCTGCGGGTAGCCGGCCGGCGGCCGGGGCTGCTGCGGCGCGTCGTAGCCGCGCGGGGCCTGCGCCTGCTGCGGGATGTACGGGGCGGGCGCCTGCTGGAGCGGCGCCACCGCGTAGCTCTGCTGCGGGTAGCCGTAGGCCGACGGCGCCGGCTGCTGCGACGGCCCGGAGGGGAGCGCGGGCAGCGCGGGCAGCGCGGGGGCGTAGGACGCGGGCGGGTAGGAGGCCGACTCGTAGGCGGCCGGAACCCGGATCGGGGCGATCTGCGGGGTGCCCCGCTCCGCGACCAGGGAGTCGTAGATGGGGGTGTCCGGGATGGACGGCGCGGAGTAGTAACCGCCGCCGTAGGAGGAGCGGGGGGAGGTCATGGGACATAAGTTAAGCCCACGATCCGCCGGTTGGGGAGACCCCAACTTCCGCTCATCCCCTTTACGCTGATTGCGCGGCCCTGACCTGCCAAAACACCGTCAGTCGTGGCGGCCGTCACGGGGGGGCTACCCGCGGGTAGATCATCTTCGCCGGGCGATTCGGCGGCTTCCCCCGGACGGGGCGCCGCGGGGGTGCCATCATCGGAGGCCATCGGAACCGGGGGGCCGACGGCCCGGAGCGGGAGCTGACGTGACGACGATGCGCAAAGGTGCGAACGTGGCGGTGCCGGCGGGATCGGTCCGCGTGGAGATCGGCTGGCGCTCCGGCCCCGGGATACCGGACGCGGACGCCTCCGCGCTCCTCCTGGCGGCCGGGAAGGTGCGCTCCGACGCCGACTTCGTCTTCTACAACCAGCCGGCGCACGCCTCGGGCGCGGTGCGCCACGAGGGCAAGCGGGCGGCCGGCGGCGAGACCACCGACACCGTCGCCGTCGACCTCGCCCGGGTCGAACCGGCCGTCGACCGCGTGATCCTGGCCGCCTCCGCCGACGGCGGCTCCTTCGGGCAGGTCCCCGGCCTGCGGGTCCGGGTCCTCGACGCGGGCGGCGGCGCCGAGATCGCCCGCTACGACAGCGAGGACGCCACCACCGAGACCGCGTTCGTCCTCGGCGAGCTCTACCGCCGCCAAGGAGCGTGGAAGTTCCGCGCGGTCGGCCAGGGCTACGACAGCGGACTGGCGGGCCTCGCCACCGACTTCGGCATCACCGTCGACGAACCCCAGGCCCCGCCGGCGCCCACCCCGCCGCCCGCACCCGCCCCGGTGCACAACCCGCCGCCGGCCCCGGCCCCGGCCCCGGTCCCGACCCCGGTCCACCGGCCGCCGGCCCCCGCCCCGCCGCCCGCGCCGGTCCCCGCCGAGCCCGTCCGGCTCAGCAAGGTGACGCTCACCAAGGACGCCCCGCGCGTCTCGCTCGGCAAGCAGGGCGGCACGTCCGGCGCGCTCAAGGTCAACCTCAACTGGACGATGCGCAAGGCCTTCGGCCGCCGGAGCAACCTCGACCTCGACCTGTGCGCCCTCTACGAGCTCACCGACGGCCGCAAGGGCGTCGTCCAGGCCCTCGGCAACGCCTTCGGCGCCCTCCACCAGCCGCCTTACATCCACCTCGACGGCGACGACCGCACCGGCGCCGCGGCCGCCGGCGAGAACCTCACCGTCAACCTCGACCACAAGGCGTCCTTCCGCCGCATCGTCATCTTCGTGATCATCTACGAGGGCGCGCGCAGCTTCCGCGGCCTCAACGCCACCGTCACCCTCCAGCCGCAGCACGGGGCGCCGGTGGAGTTCTTCCTCGACGAGTGCACTGTCGACTCGCCGGTCTGCGCGCTCGCCCTGATCACCGGGCAGAACGGCGACCTCGTGGTGCAGCGCGAGGCCCGCTACCTGATCCCCGCCCGCGGCGTCGGCCTCCAGCGGGCCGTCGACGAGGCGTACGGCTGGGGCATGAACTGGACGCCGGGCCGCAAGTAGACCCCGCGTCAGCCCGCCCGGTCGGCCCGCGGCGGGCGGGCGTAGGTCCGGCCCTTCCAGGCGGACCCGCGCCCGCGGTGGTGCTGCAGCGCGGAGTCCACCGTCATCAGCAGGTACAGGAACGCGGTGACCGGCAGGAGCGGGGCGAGCCACAGCGGCTGCCGGTAGTAGCGCAGCATCGGGACGTACGTCGCCGTCATCACCAGCCACGCCGCCCCGCCCGCCACCGCGGCCCACGGCGATCCGGCGGCGAGCGCGAGCAGGGACAGCGGCGGCACCAGGTACACCAGGACCAGACCCGCGACCGTACCCGCCAACAGGGCCGGACTGTGCCGCAGTTGGGCGTAGGCGCTGCGCGAAACCATCCGCCACAGCTCGGCGAGGCCCGGGTACGGGCGGACGCTGTCCACCCGGTCGGCCAGGCCCAGCCAGATCCGGCCACCGCCGCGCTTGACCGCGCGGGCCAGCGCCACGTCGTCGATCACGGCGTGCCGGATCGACTCCGGCACCCCGGCCCGCTCGGCGGCCGCCGTCTGCAGCAGCACGCAGCCGCCCGCGGCCGCCGCGGTCCGTCGGCCGGGCCCGGCCACCCACCGGAACGGGTACAGCTGGGCGAAGAAGTACACGAACGCCGGCACGACCAGCCGCTCCCAGCCGGTCACCACCCGCAGCCGGGCCATCAGCGACACCAGGTCGTGGCGGCCGGCCTCGGCGGCGGCGACCAGGGCGCGCAGGCTGTCGGGCCCGTGGGCGATGTCGGCGTCGGTCAGCAGCAGGTACTCCGGGCCGCCGGTCAGTTTTTCCCGGCCGGGGGGAAGGTCCTGCGACCCGCCGCCCCGCGCCCGCGCGATCCCGTGCCGCACCGCCCACATCTTGCCCGCCCAGCCCGGCGGCGGCTCGCCCGGCGAGGAGACCGTCAGCGGCAGCCCGCCGTGCCGCTCGGCGAGCGCGCGGGCG
Organism: Streptomyces sp. NPDC060194; assembly: GCF_042728285.1. NCBI lineage: Bacteria > Bacillati > Actinomycetota > Actinomycetes > Kitasatosporales > Streptomycetaceae > Streptomyces > Streptomyces sp. NPDC060194. Next base: position 19,493 of record NZ_JBHWZH010000092.1, read on the forward strand.
AGCGCGCCGGTCCCGTCGGTGCTGCCGTCGTCGACCAGGTGGATCTCCGCCTCACCCGGATAGTCCTGCCCGAGCAGCGACGGAAGACTGTCCGGCAGCACGGCCGCCTCGTCCCTGGCCGGCACCACCACCGCCACCCGCGGCCACCGCTCGGGCGGCCGCGGCGCGGGCGGGAGCCGCACGTCGGTGCGCCAGAAGGCGCCCTGTCCGAGCAGCAGCCAGCACCAGCACGCCAGGGAACTGAGGGCGATCCACCCGAGCAAGTCCACCCGGCGCAGTCTGCCGGACGGAACGGGGCCGACACGCGACCATCGCATAGGGTGATCAGGTGAAGATCGCGCTCATCGACTCCGGTATCGGACTGCTCGCCGCCGCCGCCGCGGTGCGCCGACTGCGGCCCGACGCGGATCTCGTCGTCTCCGGTGACCCCGACGGCATGCCCTGGGGCCCCAGAACGCCCGAGGACCTCACCGGACGCGCCCTCGATGTCGCCAGGGCCGCGGCCGCCCTGTCCCCCGACGCGCTGATCGTCGCCTGCAACACCGCCACCGTGCACGCGCTCCCCGCCCTGCGCGCGGAGCTCGAACCGGGCATCCCGGTGATCGGCACCGTGCCCGCGATCAAGCCGGCCGCGGCGGGCGGCGGCCCCGTCGCCATCTGGGCCACCCCCGCCACCACGGGCAGCCGCTACCAGCGGAACCTCATCGCGGAGTTCGCCGGCGGGGCAGAGGTCACCGAAGTGCCCTGCCCCGGCCTCGCCGACGCCGTCGAACAGGCCGACGAGGCGGCGATCGACCGCACCGTCGCCGCCGCGGCGGCCCTCACCCCGCCGGGCGTCCGGGCCGTCGTCCTGGGCTGCACCCACTACGAGCTGGTGGCCGAGCGCATCCGGGCCGCCCTCCGGCAGCCCGGCGCCGACCCGCTCCGGCTCCGGCTCCACGGATCGGCCGACGCCGTCGCCGGCCAGGCGCTGCGCCGGATCGGCGCGGAGCCGGCCCCCGACGCCCCGCCCACCGGCCGCCTGACCGTCCTCGGCGGCGGCCGCGTCACCGAACTCCCCACCGCCGCGCGCGCCTACGTCGAGGGCCGCCTCCTCGCCGGGGTCACCGCCACCCGCTGACCCCGGCTTTCGAGCCCGCAGGGCGAGCCCAGGGGCGCGGGACCGTGTCGATGTGCGGCTGCGCCGCGCGGGCGCGACCGGCCACGGCGCTCCTGCTGCCCGCTGCTATCGAGCCCGGAGGGCGAGTCAAGGGGCGCGGGTCTGTGTCGATGTGCGGCTGCGCCGCGCGGGCGCGATCAGCCCGAGCGCGCCCGCGGATTGCGGCTCCCGAGCCCGCAGGGCGAGTCGAGGGGTGTAGGACCGCATCGACGTCCAACGCCGCCGCGCCGTACGGCACGACACGCAGGCCGACCTGCGCCTGCGCTCAGTCGTCCCGCAGCCGCGCCGCGGGCCTCGCCGCCGCGAGGCCGGCGAGGAGGCCGGCCCCTGCCGTCACCGGCGCGAAGCTGAGCACGTTGCCGATCGCCGCCAGGACGGCCAGCGCAGCCAGCGCCGCGCCCGCCGTCAGGGCCACCGGCGTGGCGACCGGCGAGCGCCACAGGCCGAACAGCATCCAGCCGAAGAGCGCGGCGAACAGCGCGACCCCCACCGCCCCCTGCTCGGCGGCCACCTGCAGCGGGGCGGAGTGCGGGCGGCCGTCCCCGTGCAGCGCCTGGCCCGCCGTCGGGCTCAGCACGGCGAAGCGGCCCGGTCCCACGCCGCGCTCCGGGTTCTCCCGCGCGAGGTCGAGCGCGTCCTGCCACAGCGACACGCGGCGCGCGGTCAGCGGACCCTCCAGCGACGAGGCGAGCCCCCGGGGCAGCGCCTCCTCCGCGACCGCCCATGACACGCCCGCCACCAGGCCCGTCGCCAGGAGCAGCGCCGCGAGCCCCGCCGCCCTGCGGCGGGTCCGGGCCGCCGCCAGCGCGCACAGCACCACCCCCACCGCCCCCGCGAACCCGGCCGGCGAACCGAGCAGCGGCGCCCCGCCGACGGCAGCCGCCGCGAGCAGCCGCGAAACCGTCCGCACCCCGCGCGAGCGCGCGGCGGCCGCGCCGCAGCACGCGGCGCCGGCGGCCAGCACCACCAGCGCCGCCGTCGCGCCCGTGTGACCGGACGGCGCGGAGGCGCCCGCCCCGCGGAGACCGTCGTGCGACGCCACCGCCGCCACCAGGGCCGCCGCCGCGGTCAGCGCGAACGCCCCCGCCGGCCGCACCGATCCCCACAGGCGGCCGCACGCGTACCCGGCGCACACCGCGAGCACCGCGAGGAGCACGCCCTCGGGGCGGGCGTCGCGGCCCGCCGCCGCGACCAGCGCCCAGACCGCGCAGCCGACGATCAACGCCGCGCCCACGCCGTCGGACACCCGGCCGCCCTCCCGCACCACGGGCCGAACAGACGGTGACGCCATCCCGCAGACCCCCCGATCCAGGACCAACGGACCCACGCTAGTGGCTGGAGGTGCGTTCTGTGACCCGTCTGTGCAGGAAGGATGTGCGTTCCGTGCCCGCGGACCGGCATCGGGGCCTCCGGCGTGCCGCCGTAGACTCCGCAGCGTGACCGCCACCCTGTCCCGCACCTCCGAGCCCGACCCCGCGGCGCCCGTCGCGCGCGGCAGGCTCACGCGTCTCCTGCCCGCCCTGGCGGCCGTCTGCTCCGGACTGCTCCTCTACGCGAGCTTCCCGCCCCGCCCCCTGTGGTGGCTCGCGCCGATCGCCTTCGCGGGCCTCGGGCTCGCGGTCCGCGGCCGTCGGGCGCGGGCGGGGTTCGGCCTCGGCTTCCTGGCCGGTCTCGGCTACCTGGTGCCGCTGCTGTCGTGGACGGGCGTCGACGTGGGGCCGCTGCCCTGGCTGGCGCTCGCCACCGTCGAGGCGCTCTTTGTCGGCCTCACGGTCACGGGTGTCGCCCTCGTGTCCCGGCTCCCGGTGTGGCCGCTGTGGGCCGCGGGGGTGTGGGTGGCGGGCGAGGCCCTGCGAGCCCGCTTCCCGTTCGGCGGCTTCCCGTGGGGCAAGGCGGCCTTCGGCCAGCCCGAGGGGATCTTCCTGCCGCTCGCCGCGCTCGGCGGCACCCCGCTGCTGAGCTTCGCCGTCGTGCTGTGCGGCTTCGGCCTCGCCGACCTCGCGCGCCTGCCCGCCGTCCGCCGGGCCCGGACCGCAGCGGCCGGCGACACCGCCTCGGCCGCCACGGACGCCGCCGCGCCCGCACCGGGCGACACGCCGTCCCACCTGCGCACCGGCCGCCGGCGGATCGCCCTCGCCGCCGCCCTGACCGTCGCCCCGATCGCCGCCGGCGCCGCCGCGCTGCCCCTCGTCGACACCTCCGCCGAGGACGGCACCGCCACCGTCGCCGTCGTCCAGGGCAACGTCCCGCGCCTCGGCCTGGACTTCAACGCGCAGCGGCGGGCCGTCCTCGACTACCACGTCAAGGAGACGAAGCGGCTGGCCGCCCGGGTGGCCGCCGGCGACGTCCCGCAGCCCGACCTCGTGCTCTGGCCGGAGAACTCCTCCGACATCGATCCCTACGCGAACCCGGACGCCGCACAGGTCATCGACGAGGCCGCCCGGGCGATCAAGGCCCCGATCTCGGTGGGCGCGGTCGTCACCCTCAAGGACGGCACCCCGCGCAACCGCCAGATCCTCTGGGACCCGCGGACCGGGCCGGGCGCGGTCTACGACAAGCGGCAGCTCCAGCCGTTCGGCGAGTACATGCCCTACCGGAGCTTCTTCCGGATCTTCAGCTCCGACGTCGACCGCGCGGGCAGCTTCGTCCCCGGCACGAAGACCGCCGTCTTCGACATGGCCGGCACCGGCATCGGACCGGTCACCTGCTACGAGGCCGCCTTCGACGGGGTGGTGCGCGACCAGGTGCGGGCGGGTGCGCAGATCCTCTCCGTGCCCAGCAACAACGCGACCTTCGGGCGCAGCCAGATGACGTACCAGCAGCTCGCCATGGACCGGGTGCGGGCCGTCGAGCACGGGCGGGCGGTCATGGTCCCGGTCACCAGCGGGGTCAGCGCGGTCATCCGGCCCGACGGGTCGGTCGCCCGGGAGACGAAGCTGTTCACCCCGGACTCGCTCGTCGCCGAGGTCCCGAAGCGCAGCTCCCTGACCCCGGCCACCCGGCTCGGATCCCTGCCCGAGTGGCTGCTCGTCGCCGTCGGCGCGGCCGGTCTCGGCTGGTCCCTGACCCGCGCGTTCGCCGCACGCCGCCGCGGATAGGGTCGAGACCATGGCGACTCCCGACTTCATCCGCGACCTGCGTGCCGATCTCGGCCACCAGCTGCTCTGGCTCCCCGGCGTCAGCGCCCTGGTCTTCGACGACGAGAACCGGGTCCTGCTCGGCCGCCGCGCGGACACCGGCCTCTGGTCGATCCCCGGCGGCATCCCCGACCCCGGGGAGCAGCCGGCGCGGACGGCCGTGCGGGAGGTCTTCGAGGAGACCGGCGTCGAGTGCGTGGCGGAGCGGATCGTCCTGGTGCAGGCGCTGAAGCCGGTCGTCTACCCCAACTCCGACGTCTGCCAGTTCATGGACGTCTCCGTGCGCTGCCGGGCCACCGGCGGCGAGGCGCGGGTCAACGACGACGAGTCGCTCGAGGTCGGCTGGTTCGCCCTGGACGCGCTGCCCGAACTCGCGGAGTTCTCGCTCTTCCGCATCAAGCAGGCCCAGAGCGACGGCCCGACCTGGTTCGAGCCCGCCGCGCAGCCCTGACCCCGCGCGCCCCGGGATGCGGCCGCGTCCCGTCCGGGTGAGGCTGGAGGGCCACGGTCCGCCACGGAAAGGTGCGCGCAGTGAGCGACGACAAGGGCACGTTCGACCAGCTCAAGGGCAAGGCCAAGGAGGCCGCCGGAACCGTCGGCGGCGACGAGCGGCTGAAGAGCGAGGGCCGGACCGACCAGGCCCAGGGCAGGGCGAAGGAAGCCGTCGAGAACGTGAAGGACAAGCTCGCCGGGATGAAGGACAGCCTAGGCGGCAAGAAGGACGACAGAGCCTGAGGAACCGCAGGCCACAGGCGCTGCGAGGGCGCCACCGGGTGACGGATCC
>NZ_JBHWZH010000093.1:0-24473 GCF_042728285.1 Streptomyces sp. NPDC060194
CGCGTCGTCGTGCCCGCGTGGGGCGGGGGCACGGCCGGCCCGGGCCCGCGTCGGAGCGGGCCCGCGTCAGGCCGGGTCCATGTCGAACCCCGGCTGCTCGGTCGGCGCCGGGCAGATCCGCCGCCCGTGGTGGTCGAAGACGTACAGGTGCGCCAGGTCGACGAGCAGCGGCACCTGCGCCCCCGTCCGCAGCCGCAGGTCCGGGCCGGTCCGCACCACCAGGTCGCTCGCCGAGAGCCGCGGCCGGTCGGGGTCGTGCGGGCCCCCCGCATGCGCCGTCGGCGGCTCCTCGGCCCGCGGCAGCGTGTGGGCGAGCTGGGTGACCGTCCGCTCCTTCAGCCGGGTCAGCAGGCCCCCGGACGGCGCGCTGCGCCGCCGGCGCTGCTCCGCGGGCCGCGGCGACTCCAGATCGGGCACCACCGCCGGCACCGACCCGGTGTTGAGGTGCACCAGCGCCTCGTGCCCCTGGTACTCCATGTGCTCCACCAGCCCGCTGATGGCCACCTCGCCGGGCCCCGCCTGGCTCGGCGGCGCGATCCGCACCGCCTCCGACCGCAGCCCCACCACCAGCTGCCTGCCCTGCTGGATCCGCAGCAACTGGTGGTCCGTGCTCAGCGGCTGCGGCAGCCGCAACCGCTGCCGGCCCAGGTCGATCACCATCGGACCGCCCAGCGGGGCGTGCACCACGGCCTGCAGCAGGTTGATCCGCGGCGTCCCGATGAACGCCGCCACGAACACGTTCGCGGGCAGCCCGTACGCCTCCCGCGGCCGGCTCACCTGCTGGAGCACCCCGCCGCGCATGATGGCCACCCGGTCGCCCAGCGACATCGCCTCCGACTGGTCGTGCGTCACGTACACCGTCGTGACGCCCAACTCCCGGGTCAGATGGGCGATCTCGGAGCGCAGGTGGTTGCGGAGCTTCGCGTCCAGGTTCGACAGCGGCTCGTCCATCAGGAAGACCGACGGCCGGCGCGAGATCGCGCGCCCCATCGCCACCCGCTGCCGCTCGCCGCCGGAGAGCTGCGCCGGGTAGCGGTCGAGGATGTCCCCGATGCCCAGCATCCGCGCGGTCGCCTCGACCCGCGGGCCGCTGTCCTCGTCCGGGGCCTCGAACCGCAGCGGGAAGCCGATGTTCCCCCGGCTCGTCATGTTCGGGTACAGGGCGAAGTTCTGGAACACCATCGCCATGCCCCGCTGCCCCGGCGGCAGGTGGTTGGAGTACTCCCCGTCGAGCAGCAGCTCGCCCGATGTGATGTCCTCCAGGCCCGCGATCATGCGCAGCACCGTCGACTTGCCGCACCCCGAGGGCCCGAGCAGCACGAGGAACTCGCCCGGGTCGATGTCGATCGACACCCGGTCGACCGCCTGCACGGAGCGGCCGTACGTCTTGGAGAGCTGGTGCAGGGAGATGGCGCGCGACATGGGAATCCGCCCGGGAGCATCAGTGCGACGGCTGCGGTCTGAAGTGACGTCTGGGCACGCAAGGTAGTCGCTCCGCGACAAGACCGGAATGGCCGGGACCGACCTTCTTGAATCGGCAAGCAGCGTTCCGCAAAGGGCGGTTGGCCTGCGGCATGTGCGCACGGACTGTGCGCCGGGCCGCCCGCCGCAGGCCGTCGCCACGGGGAGCGGCGGGCCGGGCCGCCCGCCGCACGGGCGCGCGGCTTCGCGCATCGGCCGTCGGCCGCGTCCCGCTCGCGGCCCCCACCCGCCGGTCACGCGCCCGTGCGGCACTCCTCGTGGCCCCAGCCCTCGTCCAGCTTGGAGATCGTGGCCCCGGCGGCGTAGGGGCGCCCGCACGGGGCGCAACGTCCGGGGTACTTCGCCTTCAGCGTGCGCGCCCCGCCCGCCTTCCGCGGCGCGGAGCGCCCCGAACCGGCCCGGCCGCCCCCGCTCGCCGCGCCCCGCGCGGGCGCGGCACGGGTCGGCGACGGCACCGGCAGGGCGTCGCCGCGCTCCGAGCCCGCCGCGCTCTGCCCGGTCGCCGCGTCGCTCGCCGCCTGGTCGGCGATCGCGTTCAGCGGGTCCCCGCCCACCTGGTGCGCCGGGACGTACACGAAGGACACGTCCCGCTGGCCGAGCAGCGCGTCGATCGTCTCGACGAGCTCGCGGTTGGCGACCGGCTTGTTGCCCGAGGTCCGCCACCCGTTGCGCTTCCAGCCCGGCAGCCACTGGGTGACCGCCTTCATGGCGTACTGCGAGTCCATCCGCACCTCCATCGCCGTGCCGGGGGCGACGGCGGCCAGGAGGCGCTCCAGCGCGGTGAGTTCGCCGACGTTGTTGGTGGCCCGGCCCAGCGGACCGGCCGCCCAGCGCTCGGGCTCGCCCGTCGGTCCGGCGATGACCCAGGCCCAGCCGGCCGGACCCGGGTTGCCCTTCGAGGCTCCGTCACATGCGGCGATGATGCGTGTCGACATCCCCCGATCATCTCAGCCGCGACGACCCCCGCGCGCCGCCGAGCCCGCCGCGGGAGGCCCGAAGGGGGCCGTTGTCAGTGGTCGGGGGCAGACTGCTCGCACTTCGTCCGTTGATCGGCGGGCGAACGGGGCACCCGAACCCCGCGACGATGATCCACCCTGCCCGGAAACACCCGCCCCGAGACGCCCCGCCCGACACCGCCGCCGCGCCCGGCCCCGCACCCCCAGGGAGACCCCCGTGACGATCCTCACCTTCCCCCGCGGTCACGCCCCGATGTCTCCCGAGGAGAACGCGACCCTGCGCACCCTGGCCGAGCCCGGCGCCCCCGTCTTCCTCACCGTCCACGACAACGGCCGCCGCCGCTACAGCCACTGGATCCCCTACGACCCGGCCACCGGCCGCGGCAACTGCTACGCCGCCCTGCCCACGGAGGCCTGCGACGCGCTGCACGCCGCCGGCCGCATCGCCCTCGGACCCCCGCTGCGGGACCAGGCGCGGACGACGTACCAGGTCCGCGTCGTCGAGCGGCCGGCCGCCGGCCGCCGGCTGCGCGCCGTCCCGGCCGCCTGAGGCCGCCGCGGGCCGGCGGAGGCCGGGGACACGGCCGGGGGCGGCGCCGATAACGACCGCGAGGCCGGGTAGACGGTCGAAGACGCGCCCGACGGCCCCGCGGCCCGAAGCGGCACCGAACCGATCGAGGGGACCCAAGTCCATGACCGATTCCACCCTGCGGGCCGTCGGCTGGGCCCGCTCCTTCCCCGCCTCCCGGGGCGCCCGGGCGGGCCGGCACTGGGCGCGCGAGCACCTCGCCTCGCTGGACTGGACGGCGGACGCCCCCGACACGGTGGACTCCGTCCTCCTGAGCGTCTCCGAGCTGATCACCAACGCGCACGTGCACGCCCACAGCGACGCCCAGCTCGTGCTCACCTGGGACAGCACCTGCCTGCACGTCAGCGTCCACGACTCCAGCCCCCGACCGCCCACCCCGCGCGACGCCGACCTCTCCGCCCAGGGCGGCCGCGGTCTCGCGATCGTCGACGCGCTCGCCGACAGCTGGGAGCACCACCCCGCCCGCGACGGCAAGACGATCACCGCCTGCTTCGTCCCACCCGGCTGCCCGGCCCCCGCCCACTCCTGAGACCGGCCGGGGGCCGGCGGGTGCGCCAGGTGGACCCACCTGCGGCGTGTCATCGCATGTGATGTCACGGTTCGTGAACGGTCCGGTGGCGGAATGTCGACGTGACCACGACGTCCCCGCCGACCGGCCGCCCCTCCCGCCCCCACCGCCGTGGCACTCGGCGGGCGCCCCTGCGCGCCCTGCTCGCCTGCCTCGCCACCGGTGCGCTCGGCGCCGCCGCCGTTCCCTCCGCGCCCGCCTCCGCCGTCGACGCCCGGCCCCGGGCCGCCGCCGGCTCCGTGCTGCTGACCGAGACCTTCCAGGGCAGCTCGATCGCCGACCCCGGCTTCCTGCCGCTGGACTCCGTCTGCCTCACCGGCGCCTCCGCGCCGCCCCCGGCCGGCGCGTCCCCCACCGGCCCCTGCGTCGGCATCGACCAGACCACCCCGCCCGTCCCCGCACCCGGCAGCCTCCCCGGCTGGCTCCAGCTCACCGACAACGCCAACTACCGCGTCGGCGGCCTGCTCTACAACCGCCCCCTGCCGGGCAACGGCGGCCTGCAGGTCGTCTTCGACCAGTACCAGTACGGCGGCAACGGCGCCGACGGCATCGGCTTCTTCCTCGTCGACGGGGGAGTGGACCTCACCCGCTCCGGCGGCGACGGCGGCTCCCTCGGCTACGCCCAGCGCAACAACGTCCCCGGCGTCGTCGGCGGCTACCTCGGCATCGGCCTCGACGCCTACGGCAACTTCTCCAACGACGCCGAGCTCCGCGGCAACACCTGCCCGCCCGGCCGCAGGTCCCCGGTGAACGGCTTCAACGAGGTCACCGACACCGTCACCCTGCGCGGCCCCGGCAACGGACTCGAGGGCTACTGCTTCCTCGCCTCGACCATCCGGCCCGACGGCTCCACGCCCGCCGGTCAGACCACCACCCTCCCCGGCACCCTCCGGGTGGACACCGCCGACCCCGAGACCGCCGCCCGCCGCGTCCGGCTGACGGTGAGCCCCGACCCGCGGCCCCTGGTCACCGTCGAGATCGACTTCCACGACGGCAACGGCTACCAGCGAGTCCTGCGGCACCAGATGACCGACCCCGCCCCGCCGACCTACGAGTTCGGCTTCACCGGCTCCACCGGCGGCCTCATCGACACCCACCTGATCCGCAACGTCGTGGTGTCCTCCGTCGACCCGCTCAGCCGCCTCAACCTGGTCAAGACCGTGGCCAAGGAAGGGCAGCAGGAGACGTACGCGGTCGGCGACACCGTCCGCTACGAGTTCCTCGTCACCAACACCGGCGAGACCCCGCTGCAGAACGTCACCGTCCAGGACCCCGAGATCAGCGACATCGTCTGCCCGCGCACCGACCTCGGCGAGGCGGGCACCCCCACCGCGTCCATGGTCTGCACGGGCACCCACGTGATCACCGTGAACGACTCGTTCACCGGCGAGTTCGACAACACCGCGACCGCCTCGGCCGTCAACCCCGGCGGCTCCGACGTGAAGTCCAACCCCTCCACGGCGACCGTCGCCGTCGACAAGCTCGACCCCGAGCTGGAACTCTCCAAGACCGCCACCCCCGCACGGTCCGAACCCGGCGGCACCGTCCGCTACACCGTCACCGCCACCAACACCGGCAGGGTGCCGCTGCTGCCGGCGGACCTCACGGACGACCTGGAGGACGTCCTCGACGACGCCGTGTACAACGACGACGTCACGGCCACGTCCGGTGAGGCCGCGGTCGCGGGGGGCACGCTGACGTGGACCGGCGACCTCGCCCCGAACGCCTCGGCGACGGTCACGTACTCCGTGACCACCCGCGCCGAGCGCGGCGGGGACGACGTCCTGCGCAACGCCGTCGACTCGACCATCCCGGGGACGGGCTGCCGCACCTCGGCGACCGGCGAGCTCCCCTGCACCGTCACCGTCCCGGTCGACCGGCCGACCCCCACGCCGACGCCTACGCCTACGCCGACCACCCCCACGCCGACCCCGGAGCCCACGCCCACCCCCGAGCCGAGCCCCACGCCCGAACCGAGCCCCACCCCCGAGCCCACCCCGACCCTGACGCCCGCCCCCGAGCCCTCGGACCCCACCGGGTCGGCCACCCCGCCGCCCGCGCCCAGCTCGCCTGCCACCCCCGGCGGCCTCGCCGACTCCGGCCTCGGCACCCTGCTGGCGATCCCGACGGCCCTCGCGGCGGCGGCCGCAGGGCTGCTCCTCCTGTGGACCGTGCGCCGCCGTCGCCGGGGCTCCGCGTGACGGATTCCCATCCGGAACGGTCCGCCGCCACCGAAACACCGAGTCGCGGTCGACCGGTGGGGAAAAGCGGAAGGTGACGGACGGAAACGGGCGGGGAATTCCTCTCGGAATTCCCCGCCCATCTGTTCCACGACGCACGGGAATTCTGATTGTCTCGCCTTCTCACGGGAATCCGGCCCATGCCATCGATGCCCGCGTCCGACGCCAGGAGAAGGAGATCCCCTTGCCGCGCCCCCACCCCCGTCGACGCTTACTGAACAGCGTTGCCCGCCGCTGCACGCTCGCCGCGGCGACCGCCGCCGCCCTCGGTACGGCCGTCGCCGTCTCCGCGCCGCCGGCAGTCCAACTGCCGCCGTCCGCCACGCAGTCGGTGAGCTTCACGGCCACCGACCCGGCACACCACTCCGGCCACCCGCACCACGGCCATCACGACGACGGCCACCACGGCCACGACCAGCACGGCGGCCACGGACAACCCGGCCACGGGCAGTCCGACCACGGGACACCGCCGCCGGAACCCTCCGGCGAACCCACCCCGCCCGAGGCCATCCCCCTTCCCCCGTGGGCCCCGCCCACCGACACCGGGGACGACCCCGGCACCGACTGGGGGACAGGCCCGATCGTCGACCCCGGGACCGAACCCGGCCCGGACCCGGAAACGGGTGGTGGGGAATCCTCCGAGTTCACCCTCACCGAACTCTTCCGCCCGCCGTCCGCCAAGGTCCTCGACTGGATCGCCGCGAACCCGGACGACCCCCGCCGCGCCGCCATCGAGGCCGAACTGGCCCACCAGCCCGCCGCCATGTGGTTCACCGAGTACAACCCCGGCCGGATCACCGCCGACGTCCGCGCGATCACCTCCGCGGCGGCCGAGGCCGAGCAGGTCCCCGTCCTCGTCGTCTACGCGATCCCGAACCGCGACTGCGGCGGCCACTCCCGGGGCGGCGCCCCCGACCTCGCCGCCTACAACGCCTGGGTGCGGGACTTCGCGGCCGGCCTCGGCGACTCCGAAGCCGTCGTGATCCTCGAACCCGACTCGCTCGCCCTGGCCGACTGCCTCCCCGAGGGCGACCGGCAGGCCCGCTACACCGCCCTCGCCGAGGCCGCCCGCACCCTCAAGGCCGCCAACCCCGAGGCCCGCGTCTACCTCGACGGCGGCCACTCCGGCTGGCACCCCGCCGAGCAGCAGGCCGCCGCGCTGCGCGCTTCCGGCGTCACGGAGGCCGACGGCGTCTACAGCAACGTCGCCAACTTCCACACCACCGAGGACGAGACCGCCTACACCCGCGCCATCCTCGACGCCCTCGGCGACCCGGACCTCGGCGCGGTCATCGACACCAGCCGCAACGGCAACGGTGCCCCCGCCGCGGGCCAGTGGTGCGACCCGCAGGGCCGCGCCCTCGGGCAGCCGCCGACCCTCACCACCGGCGAGGACCGCATCGACGCGTACCTCTGGATCAAGCTCCCGGGCGAGTCCGACGGCTGCCTCGGCAAACCGGGCGACTTCGTCCCCGACTACGCGGCCTCACTCGTGAACAACGACTGACGCCCCGTACATCCGACACGTCAGGCGTGCCCCGGGCTCCGCACGGAGCCCGGGGCGCACCTCATCCCGCCCGCCTCCTCCTCCGCCGGGCGGCCACCGCCGCCGGATCAACCTCGCCGCGCGACCACCCCGCGGCCAGCTCCAGACTCGTCCGCCGTCCGTCCGCCACATGCGCGTGCGCCAACGCCGCGGCCCGGTCGGCGTCCCGGGCGGCGATCGCCTCGTACAACTCCCCGTGCTCGACGCACTGCCGGGCCGGATCGCGCTGCGCCGTCAGCCGGAACAGCCAGTGGGTGCGCGCCTCCAGCGGCCGCATCATCGACGACAGCAGGGGATTGGCCGCGAGCTCGACGATGTCCCGGTGGAACCCGGCGTTGGCCGCGGCGGTCCCCGGCCGGTCCCCGGCCGAGGTCGCCGCCCTCGCCACCTCCAGCCGCTCGCCGAGCCGGGCCAGCCCCGCCGCGTCGTGCCGCTCGGCGGCCAGCCGGGCCGCCAGCGCCTCCAGCGTCTCCCGCACGTCGAACAGGTCCCGCACGTCCCCGGGGGTGAACGGCGCGACGAGCGTGCCCCGGTGCGGCACCACGACCACCAGGCCCTCGGCCGCGAGCAGCCGCAGCGCCTCCCGCAGCGGCACCCGTGACACGTCCAACTCGGCCGCGAGGTCCCGCTCGACCAGCCGCTGCCCGGGCTGCAGCTCCACCTCGACGATGCGCCGCCGCAGCGTCTCGTACGCCCGGTCCCGCAGGCTCGCACGCCCCTCGCCCACCGATCCGTCTGCGGTCACCGCGGCTCCTGTCCGAGATCCGATTGCCGCCCTCACAGTAGATCGCCCCCGCGCCACCGCCTTGCCGCTCACCGGCCGCCGACCCGGCGGAACACGCGCCCGTTGGGCAGGGTGCGGCACGGAGACCGATCCGGGCGCCTGAGCGAGCGACCCCGGGGGAGCGGAGGCGGACGCCCCCCCCGGGGGGCGACTCTCAGTCGGCGTACCGCACACCGGACTTGACGACCACCCGCGGCTTCTTCAGCACCGTCACGTCGTCCAGCGGGCTGCCGTCCACCACGACCACGTCACCGCGGAACCCGCGCAGGAGCCGCCCCGCCTCCCGTTCGAGACCGAGCAGTCGCGCTCCGACCGTCGTCGCGCTGCGGATCGCGTCCAGCGCGGGAAGCCCCGCCGCCCGCAGCAGTTCGACCTCGCGGCCGATCGGTTTGACCGTCCCGCCCGAGGAGTCCGTACCGGCCGCGACGGGCACCCCCAGCTCCTTCGCGGCCCGCACGGCCCGCCGGACGACCGGCAGGTACGTCCTGCCGCGCTCGGCGAGCACCGGGTCGGAGCTCTCGGCCATCCCCGCCATCGCGGCCAGGGTCGGCGTGAAGTACGTGCCGCGCCGCTTCATCTCCACCAGCGTCCGCTCGCCCACGTACACCCCGTGCTCGATGCTCCTGACCCCGGCGACGACCGCGTCGTGGATGCCCTGCTCGGCGTAGCTGTGGCACAGCACCTGCTTGCCGTGGCGACCCGCCTCGGCGACGACCGTGGCGAGCTGCTCCCGGCTGTAGACCTGCACGGTGGGGTCCTGCTCCGGCAGCCCGGCCCGCTCGTTGACCCGCGTCTTGATCACGTCGGCCCCGCGGGCGACGTTCGTCCGCACCAGGTGCCGCAGCGCGTCCGCCGACCGCACCCCGTTCCGCTCCCGTGCCAGCGGGGCGAGTTCGGGGTCCGCGAGGATGCCGTCCCCGAGGTCGGGGGTCACGAACAGACCCGCCGCGCGCAGCGTCGGCGCGCGACCGGGGACGGCACGGGCGAGCGCCCGTACGCCGATGTCCTGGTAGAAGTTCGTCGACCCGGAGCGGGCGGTGGTCGCCCCGTACGACAGCGCGTCGCGGGCCTCCGCGAGCGTGTTCAGGTGGATGTGGGACTCCACCAGGCCCGGCAGCACCCACCCGCCGTCCGCGTCGACGACCTCCGCCGCCTCCGCCGCCCGCCGGGCGGCCGCGGTGTCCGCCCGGCTTCCGGCCGCCTCGACGCGGCCGCGCACGATCACGACGACCGCGTCCTCGATGACGCGCCCGGTCAGCGGGTCGAGCAGGGTGCCGTTCTCGACCACCAGCGTTCCGCCGGGCGTCTCACGGACACCGGACGTCGCAGGGCCACCGGCCACCGCCCGGTCCGCGCCGGCCCCGGCCCCGGCGAGGGCGACGGCGGTGGCGAGGACACCGCGCCGGGTCAGCGAGGCGGGCGGCGGGGCGGCAGCGTGCTGTTCACACACGGGGGGAGCTCCTCGGGAAGACGTCGTTGACGCCCTCATAGTGGTATACCACTACGGCCGTACGGAACCCCCTTCCCGGATCGGACCCCTACGCCGGCTTCGTCCCGTGCCACACCGTCGTCACGTTGCAGAACTCCCGGATCCCGTGAGCGGACAGCTCCCGCCCGTACCCCGACCGCTTGACGCCGCCGAACGGCAGCGCCGGATGCGAGGCCGTCATCCCGTTGAAGAACACGCCCCCGGCCTGGACGTCGGCGACGAACCGCGCCTGCTCCTCCGCATCCTCGGTCCAGACGTTCGACGACAGCCCGAACGGCACGTCGTTGGCGACGGCGACCGCCTCGTCCACGTCCGCCACCCGGTACAGCGTCGCCACGGGCCCGAACGCCTCCTCCCGGTGGATCCGCATCTGCGGAGTGATCCCGGCCAGCACCGTCGGCTCGTAGAACCACCCGGCCGCCTGCTCCGGGGGCCGCCGCCCGCCGCACAGCACCTGCGCACCGCGGCCGACCGCGTCGTCGACCAGTTCCTCCAGGTCGGTGCGCCCCTGCTCGCTGGCGACCGGGCCGACGTCCGTGGACTCCGCCAGCGGGTCGCCGACGGTGAGCGCCGCCATCCGCTCGACGAACCGGGCGGTGAACTCGTCGTACACGTCCGTGTGCACGACGAACCGCTTGGCCGCGATGCACGACTGCCCGTTGTTCTGCGTGCGGGCGGTCACCGCCACCTCGGCGGCCTTGGCCACGTCCGCCGACGGCATCACCACGAACGGGTCGCTGCCGCCCAGCTCCAGGACGGTCTTCTTGATCGCGTCACCCGCGATCGACGCCACCGACCGCCCGGCCGGCTCGCTCCCGGTCAGCGTCGCCGCGGCCACCCGCTCGTCCCGCAGCACCGCCTCGATCGCGTCCGACCCGATCAGCAGCGTCTGGAAGCAGCCGTCGGGGAAGCCGGCCCGGCGGAAGAGGTCCTCCAGGTACAGCGCCGTCTGCGGCACGTTCGAGGCGTGCTTCAGCAGCCCGACGTTGCCGGCCATCAGCGCGGGCGCGGCGAAGCGGACCACCTGCCAGAGCGGGAAGTTCCACGGCATCACCGCCAGCACCACGCCCAGCGGTCGGTAGCGGACGTAGGCCGCCGCCGCGCCGGAGTCCTCGACGTCCTCCTGCCGCGGGTGCTCGTCCGCCAGCAGGTCGGCCGCGCGGTCGGCGTACCAGCGCAGCGCTTTGGCGCACTTGGCCGCCTCGGCGCGTGCGGCGGCCACCGTCTTGCCCATCTCGAGCGACATCGTGCGGGCGATCGCGTCCCGCTCCTCGTCGAGCAGGTCCGCGGCCCGGTGCACGAGTTCGGCCCGGTAGGCGAACGACGTCCGCCGGTATCCCTCGAACGCCGCCGCGGCACGGGCCAGCCGCTCCTCGATCCCGTCCGGACCCAGCGGGTTGAACGACCTGAGCAGCTCTCCGGTGGCCGGGTTCCTGGTCTCGATCGGCATGCAGCACATCTCCTTCGGTGGGGCTTGTCTCCCCGTCTGCCCCGTTGTGGCACATCAATGGGCCCGCGACGGTCCCGCCGTCACCGCCGCCGCCCCCGGCCGTCAGTACCGCTGCGCCTTCGCCACCACGGCGAACACGCTCTGGTCGCCCGGCTTCCTGCTGACGGCCACCGGCTGCGCCCGGTCGCCCGGCTCCAGGTCCTCCGCCCCCACGGTCCGCGACTCCACGACCTTCCCGTCGGCGTCGCGGAAGTCGACCTGCACGGCGTACGAGGCGATCCCCGGGGACCGGTTGACGATGGTGACGACGGCGACGCGCACGTCTCCCGTCTCGACCCGCGGCTTGCCCGTCACGGTGACGTCGTCGAGCGCGTTCCCCCGGCCGTCCACCTCCTCCAGTTCCGCGGCGGCCGCCCGGTTCCTGCGCTCGGTCTCCGCGGAGACCGACGCCTCGAAGCTGGAGGCGGCCGCCGACGCCGACTCCGCCCGCGCGGAGGCCGACGCCCGCTTCGACGCCTCCTTCGACGCCAGCGCCGACGGCGGCTCGCCCGAGAACGACGAGGTGTCCGGCGCGGACGGCCGGGCGCTGACCGACGTGGCGCTCTCGGTGTCGTTCCCCCCGTCGTCGCTGCACGAGGTGAGCGCGACCGACCCGCCGGTCGTCGCGAGCACGGCGAGCGCGAGCGCGGCCCACCGGCGGCGGGGGAGGGGGCCGTTCGGGCGTGAGGTCGTCATGGGTGTCCTCTCCAGTTCTGGGGCGGCCCGCACGGCGCCGGGCGGGCCGTGCGGGAGGGGAAGAACGGGCGGCAAGGCGTCGGGAACGGGCGGGAAGGCCTCAGTACCGCAGGGAGCTCGCGATCCGCCCGGACGAGGCGAGGGAGTCCGTCGGCAGCGTCCACACCTCCGCGCCGGTGTCCAGCGCCCGCTCCACGATGTCGTCGACGATGTCGTGCAGCGCGTCGAGGTCGTCGGCTTCCGCGGGGACGAGGTGGCCGTCCGACTCGCGCACCGTCTCCCGGTAGTCCTCCTCCACCGCCAGCAGTGCGACCCGTCCGGCCTGCACGTTCTCCCAGACCTCGTCGATGCCGGCGGCGAAGGTGCGC
Organism: Streptomyces sp. NPDC060194; assembly: GCF_042728285.1. NCBI lineage: Bacteria > Bacillati > Actinomycetota > Actinomycetes > Kitasatosporales > Streptomycetaceae > Streptomyces > Streptomyces sp. NPDC060194. Next base: position 12,208 of record NZ_JBHWZH010000093.1, read on the forward strand.
CGGCTGCGGGCGCGGTCCAGCTCCTCGCGCACCGCGCCCACCGCCTCCCGCTCCCGCTCCTCGACCAGCGGCCGGACCGCGTGCCACACCTTGTCGGCGGGCCCGGCCGCGACCCCGCCCTGCGTGACGTGGACGAAGGCCTGCCGGTCGAACGTGCCGACCTCGTCGAACAGCGCCAGCGCCGCGGTGTCGCCGACCACGTACACCGGGCGCCGGTGCGTCCTGAGCAGCGCGGCGAGCGCGTCGGCGGCCTCGCGGAAGAACTGCCGGGTGGTCTCGTCCGAGAAGGTGCTCGGCACGTTCCCGACCCGCTCCTCGCGCTCCACGTCCTGCGGCTGGAGGCTGCGCTCCTGCGGGAAGGCGCCCTCCTGCGACTCGCGCACCCGGTCCGTCACGCCGCTCCACAGCGAGACCCGGTCCGCGGCGAGCCCCACCACCCAGTACGGGCGCTCCGCCGCGTAGGCGGCGACGAGGTTGCGGGTCAGGAAGGTGTCCGAGAGGACGACCCGCTCCGGCACCGACCGGCCCAGCCGCCACACCTGGTGCTCACCGGGCGCGGCGAAGACGACCAGGCCGTCCTCGGCGTGCACGAGGTCGACCTCGGCCACCGCCCGGTCGAGCTGCTCGGTGACGTCGGCGCGCGCCTCGCGCGTGACGCCGGGGTCGTGCGCGAGGCGGTCCTTCGCCTCGGCCAGCAGGTTGCGCAGCCGCACCGGGTCCTGGGCGTTCTCCGGTTCACGGCGGTGCGTGGGCATCAGCAGGGTCACGGCGGGATACGGGCGGGTCCGGCGCAGCGCGGCCAGGGCCTCGGAATCGAGCATGGGGTACATGGTTCGCACCATATGTCCGATCCTGGCCCCCCTCAATCGGAATGCGATCTTCTCGCTTTACCGCCGGTTACCGACCCGTAAAGTAATGCCCTGGCCTGAGCCGAAGAAATCCGGCCAACTATTCCTCGCGCATATGCGAGGGAATTGGCGAGAACCATGAGTTCCGGATGATTGCCGCGCGCACATAATTGAGCACTTGAGCACGTAGTCCAGGAGACGATCATTCCGTGACGTGAAGGCTGGCCCGAGACCGTGCACCACGAAATCCTGTGTCAGATCACCGCCTACGGTGTGAGCGGCGGGGCCCGCATCGGTGTGCCGCTGGGGACCTACCGCGCCCCCTCGCTGCCGCTGGCGCTGTGGTGGCTGCGGGACCGGGCGGCCTGGCTCGCGGCGCGGCTCGACCCGCGGCCCGACGAGGCGTGGCTGCCGCCGGGCGCGCTGACGGAAACCGGCCAGGAGATGTGGGGCGTCCCCGACCGGATCCGGTCATGGAGCGAGGACCGCGAGGGCCAGGAACTGATCGGAGAGCGATTGATGGACGGTGAACTCGTCGAGCTGCGCTGGCAGGACGAGACCACCGAGTACGAACTCCTCGCGGAATCCACCGACGCGCTGCGCATGCGCCGCACGTTCTCCGCCATGCACACCACCGGCGACGCCCCGGCGCCCCCGCGCCCCGCCTCGACGGCCCAAAGCCTCGGCCCCACCTCCTACTTCGGCCCCCGCCGTCCCGTCGACCCGCTCCACCGCCTCACCCGCGGACGCCAGAACGCGTGAGGCCGACGGGCGTCACGGCAGATCCGCCCCCCGCGCCGTCACCCACAGCTCGTACCACTCCTCGTGCGTCAGCTCCGGCTCCCGGGTCGCCGCGTCACGACAGGCGCGGATCCGCTCCGGGTTCGCCGTCCCGATCACCGGCGCGATCCCCGCCGGGTGGCGCCGCAGCCACCACAGCACCACCGTCTCCGGTGTCGTGCCCTTCCGTTCGGCGAGCTCCGCCACCAGCGCCGTCGTCGCCCGCTCGGCCGGCGTGGACGCCCGTCCGGTGAAGCGGCCCTGGGCCAGCGCGCCCCACGCCTGCAGCCGCACCCCCCGCGCGACGCAGGCCTCGACCGTCCCGTGCGGGAAACCGTTGTCCACCGCGGCCGGTGTGTTCAGCAGCACGCCCGACTCCACCCAGTCCCGCCGCGCCAGACTCATCTCCAACTGGTTCGCCACCAGCGGGAAGTCCAGGTGCGCCTGCAGGTGCGCGATCTGCGCCGCGCTCATGTTGGACACCCCGAACTCCCGCACCACGCCCTCCGCCCGCAGCGAGGTCAGCGCGGCGGCCACGTCCCGCGGGTCCGCCAGCGGATCGGGGCGGTGCAGCAGCAGCACGTCGATCACGTCCGTCCGCAGCCGCTCCAAGCTCCCCGCCACCTGCCGCCGGATCGCCTCCCCGCGCAGGTCGTACAGCCCGCGCCGCTCCTCGTCGGCGAGCCGGATCCCGCACTTCGTCTGCAGGACGATCCGCTCCCGCAACCCCGGGGTCCGCGCCAGCACCTCCCCGAACACGGCCTCCGCCTTGCCCATCCGGTAGATGTCGGCGTGGTCGAAGACGGTGATCCCGCTCTCCAGGGCCGCCCCGACCGCCTCCGCCGCCTCGTCGATCTCCCTGCTGCCGTAGGGCTCGGCGTCCCAGCCGCCGCCCAGGCCCATGCAGCCGTACAGGACCCCGCCGGGCGTCACGTCGTGTGTGCTCATGCGGCCAGACTGCCACCCGACCCCGCCGCGCCGGCCGCCAGGGTGCATCCGCGGGCGTGGCGGCCGGCGAAGGCGAGGGGAGGAGACAACGCACATCGAGGGGTTCGGGATCGCCGCGGGCCCGACGGGGGGAGACTGGTGCGGTGCTGAAGAACATTCCGGAGGACACGACCTCGTTCGTGGGCAGAACCCGTGAACTGGCCGACATCGCGGCGGCGTTAAGCGGCAGCCGGCTCGTCACGATCGTCGGCTCGGCGGGGGTGGGGAAGTCGCGCCTGGCCCTGCACGCCGTGACCGCCCTGGACGAGGGCGCCGAGGACGGCGTGTGCTGGGCCGATCTCTGGCCGCTCCAGGACGAGTCCCTCCTCCCGGCCACCGTGGCGGACGCCCTGGACCTCTCCGACCACACCCCCCGCCTCCCGATGGAGGCCCTGTGCTCCTGGGTGGGCGAGCGCGATCTGCTCCTGGTCCTCGACTCCTGCGAGCACGTCCTCGCGGACTGCGCCGCACTCGTCGCCGAGCTTCTCACCGCCTGCCCGCGCCTGACCGTGCTGGCCACCAGCCGCGAGCCCTTCGGCCTGCGCGGCGAGCACGTCATCCGCCTCGCCCCCCTGCGCGACGCCGACGAGGCCTACGCCCTCTTCGCCGACCGCGCCGAGGCCGCCGGACACCCCCTGACGACCGGCGACCGGCCGACCGCCGACCACCTGTGCGCCCAGCTCGAAGGCGTCCCCCTCGCGCTCGAACTCGCCGCCGCCCAGCTACGCCACCTCCCGCTCGCCGCCGTCGCCCAGCGCGACCGCTCCGTCCTCGACGTCGAGGCCCCCTCCCGGGAGTCCGTCCCGCCCCGGCACGGGGCGCTGCGCACCGCCGTCGGCTGGAGCCACGAGCTGTGCACCCCCACCGAACGCCTCGTCTGGGCGCGCCTGGCCCTCCTGCCGGCCGCCTTCGACGCCGAGGCGGCCCGCGCCACCGCGTCCGCCTGGCCGCTCAACGACGCCGACGTCATCGACGCCACCCACCGGCTGGCGGAGAAGTCCGTCCTCATCGGCCGCGACGACGGCTTCCGCATGCTGCACACCATCCGCGAGTACGGCCTGATGTGGCTCGACGAGCTCGGCGAACGCCAGGCCACCGCCGACCGGCACGCCGCCCACGTCCTCGACGTCGTCGCGCGCGCCGACGCCGCCTGGCTCACCCCCGAACAGGCCTACTGGTACGACCGCGTCGAGGCCCTCTACCCGCACGTCCGCGCGGCCCTGCGCCACCTGATGACCCGCCGGCCCGACGACGCCGTCGCACTCACCGGTCTCGTCGGTTTCTTCTGGGTCTGCTGCGGCCACCTCCACGAAGGCCGCCACTACCTCCAGCAGGCCCTCGCGCTGACCGAGAAGCCCGGGCCCGCCCGCACCCGCGCCCTGTGGGTGTGGGCCCTCATCCACATCCTCCAGGGGCGCTACGACGAGGGCCGCGCCCTGTCCGAGACCTGCCGCGAGGCCGCGCTCGCCGACGGCGCACCCGACGAGATCCGGCGCGCCGCCTACCTCCAGGGGCTCGTCGAACTCCTCGACGGCCGCCCGCTCACCGCCCTGGCCGTCGCCCAGGAGTTCCTCCCCCCGCTCCCCGCCGACGCGCCGCCCGGCGCGGCCCACGACCCCGGCCCCGACCTCACCCTCAGCTCGCCCGGCGAGGCGCTGTGCGCCCTGGTGCGGGTCTTCGCCCTGACCGGAGCCGGCCACCTCGTCCAGGCCCGGAGCCACGCCGAGGATCTGCGCGCCCGCTGCGTCGCGCTCGGCGAGTACTGGACCCGCTCCTACGTCGACTACCAGCTCGCCCTGATCGCGCTGTTCCAGGAGCGCGCGACCGCCGCGGTCGCCCACGCCCGCGCGACGCTGGACGCCAAGCGGCGCATCGGGGACCGGTTCGGCATCGCGATGGGTCTCGACCTGCTGTCCGTCGCCTGCGCCGAACAGGGCGACGGGGAGTCCTCGGCCCGCGCCTGCGGAGCCGGGCACCAGTTCTGGGAGGCCGTCGGACATCCCCAGCGCGGCACCCCCGAGGTCGCCCCCCTGCGCGAACGCGGAGAGGCCACCGCCCGCGCCCTCATCGGCGAGGAGCCCTACGAGGCCGCCTTCCGCGAGGGCGTGGAGGGCAGCCCTCACCGCCTCCTCGTCTGGGCGGCCGAGGCCCGCCCCTGGCCCGACGCCTGACCGCCGCCCTGCCGCACCCTGCCCCGTTCGAGTGGTGCGGCCCGTCGGGTGCATCGGCGGGCGTGCTCCGTGGTGAAGAACTCCACGGACCACCCCCGGCCGAACGGAGCACCCCATGGACCTCGCGCGATCCCGGATCCTTCTCGCCGGCGCGACCGGCGTCATCGGAGGGGCCGTCGCCGACGCCCTCACCGCCCGAGGGGCGCGCCTCGCGCTCGCCGGCCGCGACGAGGCCCGCCTCGCCCAGCTCGCGGACCGCCGCGCCGCCCACGGCCCCGTGCCGACCCGCACCTTCGAGGCGTACGACCTGGACGCCTGCGCCGCCCTCGCCCCCTGGGCGGCCGAGGCCCTCGGCGGGCTCGACGCCGTCGTCGCCGCCTTCGGCACCGCCGCCTTCGGCCCCGCCCACGAGGTGACGGACGCGGTCGCCGAGCACCTGCAGGCGGTGAACGCGCTCGCCCCCACCGCCCTGTTCCGGGCCGCGCTTCCGCTGCTCCCCGAGGGCGGGGCGGTCCTCGCCGTCACCGGCGTCGTCGCCGCGAGTCCGCAACCCGGCATGGCCGACTACAGCGCCTCCAAGGCCGCGCTCACCGCCTGGTTGCAGGCGGTACGCCGCGAGCAGCGCCGCCGCGGCGTGCGGGTCGTCGAGGCGAGGCTCGGCCACCTGGACACCGGCTTCGCCGAGCGGGCCGTCGCCGGCACCCCGCCGCCCATGCCGCCGGCCGGGCGCCTCGACCTGGCCGTCGCGGCGATCGCCGACGCCCTCGCGGGCGACGCGGAACTCGTCCGCCCCGGAGACGACGGAGAACCGGTCCTCGACCGCCGCGCCCGGTGAGGACACCGGCGTGCACCCCGCAGCCTGCCGGACCCCGGCCCGGACGTCCCGGCGTCAGAGTTCCGTCACCGCGACCGCCGGACGCGCCGCACCCATGCCCGCACCCGCTCCTCCAGACGCCCGCTGCGCCGCCCCAGCCCGTAGACCAACCCCGCCGCACGCGCGCCCCGCCGGGCGTCGCGCAGCACCCCGCGCACCCGCCCGGCACCCTTGCCGGCCGACCGCCCCTCGGCCCTCCGCCCGCTCACCACGGCGTCGGCCAGGCCTCGGGCCCGCCCCCGCGCCACTCGATCAGGGGCGAGCGCCCGACGTCCTCCGCGTCGACCCCCTCCAGACCGGCCCGGCGCAGGAACTCGGCGACGTCCGCGGTGTCCCGGGCGACGCCGAGCACCTCTCCGTCCGCCCGCACCCGGCGACCGCCCTCGGGCGACGGCGGGTACACGACGATGGGTATCCGTTCCATGCCTCCACGGTGCCCCGTCCGTGCCCCCGCCGCACCTCGGACCTCCGGCCGGGAGGCCGACCCGACCCCGCCGCGGCTCTGGCGCTACGCGCATCAACTTTCAGCAATGGCGGGATGACCATGCTTGACGCGTACATGCCTCTAGGGCTGGATTGAGGCCGCACACTCCGGTACGCCCCACCGGGCCAGGGTCCCGATGTCCGGCGCACCGGCACGTCGACGAAGGGACCCCCCACCATGCACGCACGCCCCGGACCGTGGAGACGCGCGGCACTCGCCCTCACCGCCGCCGCCACCGCCCTCGTCCTGTCCGCCACCGGCCACGCGGCCGCCGCCCCGCCCCCCGCCGGCCCCCGGCCGCTCGCCGACGCCTTCGCCCGCGCCGCCGCCGCGTACGACGTCCCCCGCGACCTGCTCGTCGCCGTCGGCTACGGCGAGTCCCGGCTCGACGACCACGAAGGCCTGCCCAGCCAGGCCGGCGGCCACGGACTCATGCACCTGGTCGACAACCCCACCGCCCACACCCTGGACACCGCCGCCGCCCTCACCGGCGCCTCCGCCACAGCCCTCAAGCACGACCCCGCCACCAACATCCGCGGCGCCGCCGCCGTCCTGCGCTCCTACGCCGACGCCGCCGGCCTCACCGCGAAGGACCGCAAGGACAAGGGCGCCTGGTACGAGTCCGTCGCCCGCTACAGCACCACCAGGGACCCCCGCACCGCCCGCCTCTACGCCGACACCGTCTACGACCACCTCGCCGGCGGCCTCGACGCCACCACCCCCGACGGCGAGCGGATCACCGTCCGCGCCCAGTCCGTCGCCCCCGACCGCGGCCGCTACGCCGCCACCCCGTCCCTCGACGACGGCGTCGGCACCCTCAGCACCGACTACGGGCCCGCCCTGTGGGCGCCGGCCCACTCCGGCAACTACACCGTCGGCCGCTCCGCCGCCGTCACCCAGGTCGTCATCCACGTCACCCAGGGCTCCTACGCCGGCTCCATCAGCTGGTTCCAGAACCCGTCGTCCAACGTCAGCGCCCACTACACGATCCGCTCCTCCGACGGCCAGGTCACCCAGTCCGTCCGCGAGAAGGACACCGCCTACCACGCCCGCTCCGCCAACGCCTCCAGCATCGGCATCGAGCACGAGGGCTACGTCGACAACCCGGCGTGGTTCACCGACGCCATGTACCGCTCCTCCGCCGCCCTCACCCGCCACCTCACCGACCGCTACGGCATCCCGCGCGACCGGGCGCACATCGTCGGCCACGCCGAGGTCCCGGGCAACGACCACACCGACCCCGGCCCGAACTGGAACTGGTCGTACTACATGCAGCTCGTCGGCGGCTCCACCGGCGGCGGGACGGTCAACCTGAACTTCACGTCCTACCCCACCCTGCGCAGCGGCTCCACCGGCGACCACGTCAAGGCCGCCCAGAGCCTCCTCAACGCCCAGGGCTTCTCCGCCGGCGCGGTCGACGGCGCCTTCGGCACCAACACCGTCAACGCCACCAAGGCCTTCCAGAGCGCCCGCGGCCTCACCGCCGACGGCGTGATCGGCCGGGCCTCGTGGACGGCGCTGCTCTCGGCCGGCACCAAGCCGGTGCTCCGCTCCGGCTCCTCCGGCGCCGACGTCCAACGCCTGCAGCGCGCGCTGACCGCGGCGCTGGGCCGGACCGTCGGCATCGACGGCCAGTTCGGCTCCGGCACCACCACGGCCGTCCGCGACTACCAGAGCAGCCGCGGCCTGGCCGTCGACGGGATCGCCGGCTCCGGCACCTGGACGGCCCTGCAGGCGGGCCGCTGACCCCCGACCGCCCCAGGGAACGCCGAGGGGCGGCGTGTCGTGACACGCCGCCCCTCGTGCAATTCACCGGCGGACGACGGCGGTCGGGCCGCCGCCCCGTCAGGCCCCGCTGTGCCGGACCATGTCCTCGCGCTCGACGACCTTGACCCGCTCCCGGCCCTCGGCCTCGCCGAGCGCACGCTCGTGGGCGTCGAGCCGGTACCAGCCCTCCCACGTCGTGTACCGCACCCCACGCTCGGCCAGGAACGCCGGCACGGCCTCCAACTCGGGCTGCGCGGCGCCGGGCAGCCGGCCCGTGCCGTGGTCCTCCAGCAGGCACGCCACGGTCTCGTTGGCGTCGCCCTTGGTGTGCCCGATCAGGCCGACCGGGCCGCGCTTGATCCAGCCCGTGACGTAGACGCCGCTCTGGTGCGTGCGGTCCGCGGCGAGGACCCGGCCGGCCTCGTGCGGGACGGTGTGGGTCTCCACGTCGAACGGCAGCTTCGCCAGCTCGTCCGAGCGGTAGCCGACCGCCCGGTACACGGCGCTCACGTCCCAGTCGGTGAACTTCCCCGTGCCCTTCACGTTCCCCGTGCCGTCGAGCTCGGTGCGCTCGGTGCGCAGGCCGACGACCTTGCCGTCCTCGCCGAGGATCTCCTCCGGGGACTCGAAGAAGTGCAGGAACAGCTTGTGCGGGCGGTCGCCGACGTCGCGGATCGCCCAGTTCTCCAGGGTCTGCGCGACCATGTTGGCCTGCTTGTTGCCCCGCCGGGTCGCGATCGAGCCCTCGTCGTAGTCGATGTCCTCGGGGTTGACGATGACCTCGATGGTGGGGGAGTGGTCGAGCTCCCGCAGCTCCATGGGGCTGAACTTGGCCTGCGCGGGACCGCGCCGCCCGAAGACGTGCACCTCGCGCGCCCGGTTCGCCCGCAGACCGGCGTGGACGTTCGGCGGGATCTCCGTCGGCAACAGCTCCTCGGCCGTCTTGGCGAGGATCCGCGCCACGTCCAGGGCGACGTTGCCCACCCCGAGCACCGCGACCTTCTCCGCCTCCAGCGGCCAGGTCCGGGGGACGTCGGGGTGCCCGTCGTACCAGGAGACGAAGTCCGCGGCCCCGTAGGAGCCCTCCAGCGCGATGCCGGGGATGTCGAGCGCCCGGTCGGCCATCGCGCCGGTGGAGAAGACCACCGCGTCGTAGAACGCGTGCAGCTCGTCGAGGGTGATGTCACCGGGGTAGTCCACGTTGCCGAACAGCCGCACCTGCGGCTTGTCGAGCACCTGGTTGAGGGCCGTGACGATCGCCTTGATCCGCGGGTGGTCCGGCGCGACGCCGTACCGGATCAGGCCGAAGGGGGCCGGCATCCGCTCGAACAGGTCGATGGAGACGCCCGGGTCCTGGGCGGTCTCGGACTTCATCAGGGCGTCCGCGGCGTAGATACCGGCCGGACCGGCACCGACGATCGCGACACGTAGGGGACGAGACATGCGGGACGTTCCTCCAGGCAACGCGGACAGGTGGTTCAAGACAATCCCGCGCGCCGCACCCCGGGTAGGGAGCGGCGATCTATGGGCTCATAACCCGCGCTTATGCCTCCGCGCGTCCCGGACCCGGTCGATGCCACCCCCCGGCCGTGCGCGAGCCGGACGGGTGTCCTGCCCGGAGCATATGTCAGCAAGTGAGGTAACCCTTCATCGCGTCCGACGGTCGGACGCCCCCCGCTCCCTTGCGGGACCTCAGTCGCTCAACTCCAGCACCACCTCGTCGATCTCCTCTCCGCGCGCGTGCGCGAACCCCCGCTCGTGCCCCGTGACCACGAACCCGCACTTCTCCAGCACCCGCACCGACCCCGCGTTGTCCGCCGCCGCACGGGCGTGCAGCGGACGCTCCGGCACCTGCGCGAGCAGCGCCCGCAGCGCGGCCGTCGCCACCCCGCGGCCCCACCACCGACGGCCGATCCAGTACGTCACCTCCCGCTCCTCGGGCGGACCGAACACGGCCACGTGCCCGAGCACCCGCCCCCGGCCGTCGAGCACCGTGCGCCCCACGACCGCCGGGTCCTTCCGCACCCGCGCCCAGTGCGCGTCGAACCGGCCCCGGTCGGCGGGGTCCTCGGGCGTGAACGCCGCCATCCGGACGCTTTCCGGCTCGTTCCACTGCTCGAAGAAGACGGCCAGATCCCCGTCCTCCACCTCGCGCAGCGTGATGTGCGTCTCGTACGGCACGCCGTCCCCCTTTGTACGCGTTCTGGTCATGTTCACGCCCGGCTTGGCACCCTACGCTGCTGCCCGTTCACGACCCCCACCGTGAGGCGGCATCCACATGCGCATGTCCGGACTCGCCCCGACCGCCCTGGCCCTCGCCGCCGCGACGGCCCTGATCGCCCCCTCGGCCTCCGCGGCCCCGGCCCCCTCTTTCGGCGCGACGACCTCCGTCGGCGTCCACAACGCCTACGAGAAGACCACCTACCCCTACTTAGCCGACGCCCTCGACTCCGGCGCGGCCCTCCTCGAACTCGACGTGTGGACCAACTCCACCAGCCGCACCTGGCGGGTCGCCCACGACAACCCCGTCGCCAACGACAACAACTGCGAGAACGCCGCCAGTGCCGACCGGCTCCGCACCAGGCCCCGCAACCAGTCCCTCGCCGGCTGCCTCGCCGACATGAAGGCCTGGCACGACGCCCACCCAGGCCACCGCCCGATCGTCGTCAAGGTCGAGATGAAGGACGGCTTCAACGACCGCGGCGGGCTCGGCCCCGACGAGTTCGACGCCCTCCTCGGCGCGGCACTCGGCGACGCCCTCTACCGCCCCGCCGACCTCCTCGGCCACCGCCCCACCCTCGACGACGCCGTCCGCACCGACGGCTGGCCCGGCCGCGACGCCCTCGCCGGAAAGTTCCTCTTCGAGCTGATCCCCGGCACGGTCGAGCAGTCCAACCCCTTCGACCGCTACTGGACCGACCGCGAGTACGCCACGCGCCTGCGCGACCTGGCCGCCGCCGGCCGCATCGGCGAGGCGGCCGCGTTCCCGGCCGTCCACAAGGCCGCCGCCGGCGACCCCCGCACCCGGTACGCGGACGCCACCCTGCGCCCCTGGTTCGTCGTCTTCGACGGCGACGCCGCCACCTGGACGGCCGGCCTCGACACCGCCTGGTACGCCCGCAACCACTACCTGCTGATCATGACCGACGCCCACCGCGTCGCCCCCGCCATCGACGGCGTCCGCCCCACCGAGGCCGAGGCCCGCGACCGCGTCGCCCTCCTTGCCCGCGCCCACGGCAGCATCGTCACCGCCGACTGGTACCCGCTGCCCTCAGTCCTGGGCACAATCCTGCCCCGGGGCTGAACCGCCTCCCCGCCCGCCGGGTCGTGCCGTCGGCATTCCCCGGCGGGCTCCGCAGCGGATCATCCCCGCCGCCGTCGCGTCGACCAGCCCCTTCGCCCCGCCGCACCCGGTGAGCGCCGTCACGTCCCCGGCCGCTCCAGCACCCCCAGCTCGTCCAGCGGCACCCCCGACGCCCACCTGCGCAGCCGCCGCCCGCCGAGCAACCGCACCCCCGGCTCCCGCGCCGCCCACCACCGCTCGTCCTGACTGTGCCCCTCCTTGCCCACCACCAGGTGCACCCGCTCCCCGTCCAGCGGCCGCGGCGCCGGCGCGACGCGGGTCGAGAACGACTGCGTGTCCGCCGCCGCCTCCGCTCCCGCCAGGCTCAGCACCACGTCCAGACGCCGGCCCCGCGCGTCCCGCGCGTACAGCCGCGGCTGCCCCCGCCGCGGCATCGGCAGCACCCCCCAGCCGTCCCGGCGCAGCATCCGCTCGGTGGCCACCATCAGCCCGTGGTCGTCCAGGAGCGCGAACTCCGCGGCCGTGTACACCCCGCGCCGGCGGCGAAGCGCCGCCCGCGCCCCCGGGGTGAGGAGCACGGCGAACACGAGGAGCACCACGACGCCCGCCACGAGCCCGAGGACGTCGAACCGCCGGTAGAGCCACCCCAGCCCGGCCAGCGGGACGCAGACAACCGCCGCCAGGACCGCGAACCCGGGCAGCACCTCCCGCAGCCCGGGCCCGCCCTCCGCGGGCAGGTACGGCTCGGAGCGCCGCAGCGCACGACGGGATGCAGACACCGACAACCACCTCGACCACGTCGCCGCCACGGCGGGCATCCCCTCGCCCGCCCGGGCAGGCCACCGCGGCGCGCACCGGGACGCCGTCGTGAGGCGCCGCCCTGGTCAGCAGGAACACGTACACCGGGCGCCCGTCCGGCCGCCCGCCCCCTGACCGCGGGGCGGCCGCCGGATCCGGCCGCCGCCCCGCAAGGACTGACGCACGGCTACCCCGGTTCGGTTCGTCCGATACGCCGCACACGCCCCCGGATCGCCGAAGGGCCCGGTACGGC
>NZ_JBHWZH010000094.1:0-24343 GCF_042728285.1 Streptomyces sp. NPDC060194
GATCCGGACGGCGCCCCGTCACTTGTTGCCGAAGGGATGCGCGGGAATCTCGTTCCGTGGTGGGCTTCTGGCGACCTGAAGCGCTTGCCCGTACGAGAGGACGCCCATGGAACGCTCCTTCGCACGACGGAGACTTCTGACCGGGGCGGCGGCGCTCGGCGCGGCCGCCGTCATCGCACCCGCCCCCGCGTACGCCGCCCCGCCCGTTCGCCGCGCATGGCCCACCTCCTTCCCGCTGCCGAACGGCTGGCGGCCCGAGGGGATCACGATCGGCCGCGCCCCGTACGCCTACCTCGGCTCGATCGCCACCGGAGACGTCCGCAAGGTGAGCCTCGCGACCGGCCGGGGCCGGACCGTGGTGAAGGGCCGGGGCAGCGACGCCCACCCCGTCATCGGCCTCAAGATCGACGAACGGTACGACCGCCTCTACCTCTGCGGCGGCTGGAGCCGGGAGATCCGGATCGCCGACCTCCGCTCCGGGCTCACCTCCCGGACCTGGACCGTCGGCGCGCCGAACACGATGGTGAACGACGCGGTGGTCACACCCGGCGCGGTCTGGTTCACCGACTCCTACCAGCCGCAGCTCTACCGGCTGCCCGTCGGTCGCGGCGGCGCGCTCGGCGAACCGGCCACCGTCCCGCTGACCGGCGACTGGGAGCAGGGGCCGGGCTTCACCGCCAACGGCATCGAGCGCACCCCGGACGGGCGCGCCCTGCTGGTCGCGAACAACGTCCTGGCCGGCGGCAGCGTCGTCCGCGTCGACCCGGGCACCGGCCGCACCCGGCGGGTCGCGCTCGACGGACCCGAGCTCCCGTACGCCGACGGCCTGCTGCTGCTCGGCCGGACGCTCTACGTCGTCCAGCAGTCGCTCAACCTGGTCGACGTCTTCCGGCTCGACGAGGCCGGGACGCGCGGCCGGGCTCTCGCGCGGTTCACCGACCCGGGCTTCCGCATCCCGACCACCGCGGCGGCCCACGGCGACCGGGTCTACCTGCCCAACGCCCGGTTCGACGTGGCGGAGCCGGGGCCGGACACCGCGTACGACGTGGTGTCGATCCGGCGGGTCTGAGCAGCCCGGGCCCGGGCCCCGGCCCCGCAAACGACGGACGGGGCGGTCACCGGGAGAGCCCCCGGTGACCGCCCCGTCCGGGGCGGGTCAGTCGTCCTGCTGGTCGTCCTCGGCACCGTCGGTGCGCTCGGAGCCGTCCGCGGCCCGGTCGTCGGGGCGCTCCTCGGTTCGCTCCAGCCGGGGCGGCGTCGTCGGCGGTTTGCCCGGGCTGTCGTCGCGCCGGCGCAGGTACCGCTCGAAGTCCCTGGCGATCGCCTCGCCGGAGGCCTCCGGCAGCTCGGCGGTGTCCCTGGCCTCCTCGAGTGACTGGACGTACTCGCCCACCTCGCTGTCCTCGGCGGCCAGTTGGTCCACGCCCACCTGCCAGGCCCGGGCGTCCTCCGGGAGCTCGCCCAGCGGGATCGGCAGCCCGATCAGGTCCTCCAGGCGGTTCAGCAGCGCCAGCGTCGCCTTCGGGTTCGGCGGCTGCGAGACGTAGTGCGGCACGGCCGCCCACAGGCTCACCGCCGGGACGCCGGCGTGGGTGCACGCCTCTTGGAGGATCCCGACGATGCCCGTCGGGCCCTCGTAGCGGGTCTCCTCCAGGTCCATCGTCCGGGCCAGGTCCGGGTCCGAGGTGACCCCGCTGACCGGGACCGGCCGGGTGTGCGGGGTGTCGCCGAGCAGCGCGCCCAGGATCACCACCATCTCCACGCCCAGCTCGTGCGCGAAGCCCAGCAGCTCGTTGCAGAACGAGCGCCAGCGCATGGACGGTTCGATGCCCCGCACCAGGACCAGGTCCCGGGGCTTCTCGCCGCCGATGCGGACCACGGACAGCCGGGTCGTCGGCCAGGTGATCTTGCGCACCCCGCCGTCGAGCCACACGGTGGGCCGGTTGACCTGGAAGTCGTAGTAGTCCTCCGCGTCGAGCGCGGCGAAGACCTCGCCCTTCCACTCCCGGTCCAGGTGGGCGACCGCGGTGGAGGCGGCGTCGCCGGCGTCGTTCCAGCCTTCGAACGCGGCCACCATCACCGGGTCGACCAGCTCGGGAACCCCCTCGAGCTCGATCACCCAGCGCCTCCTTCCGAAGTTCCTTGCGTACGGGGCAACCTTACGGCGTGATCCGGTACCCGCCGCAGCCCCTTGCGCCCGCCGGGGCGAGCGGTCAGCCGAACCGTTCGATGCGGATGCGGTCCACCGGCTGACCGAGCGTCACGAGGAGCCGCGAGGCGTGCTCCGCGAAGGCGTTCGACCCGCAGACGTACGCCTCCCAGCCGCCGTCGGGGCGCTCGGGGCCGTGCAGGAACGGCTCCAGGTGCGCGGCGGAGAGCCGGCCGCCGCCGGGGACGCGGGTGAGGACGGGCAGGGTCTCGTCCCCGTACTCGTCGGCGTAGATAAGCTCCTCGGGGGTGCGGGCGGAGACGACCAGGCGCAGGGGGACGTCGAGGCCGCGCCGCCGGCGGTGGCGGAGCATCGACATCAGCGGGACGACGCCGGAGCCCGCGCCCAGCAGCAGCGCGGGGCGGTCGCCGGGCCAGGCGAAGAAGCCGCTGACCGGGCCGCGCACCTCCACGGTGTCGCCGGCGCGGGCGACCCGGTGCAGATGGCCTGAGACCTCGCCGTCGGCGACGTGGTCGAGGGTCAGCTCGATGTGGCCGCTGTCGTCGGGCGCGGAGGCCAGCGAGTAGTGCCGCTGGGCGGTGTAGCCGTCCTCGGCGGTGAGCCGCAGCATGAGGTGCTGGCCGGGGACGTGGCCCGGCCAGGTGGGGACGGCGAGCCGGAACGTGGACGCGCGGGGCGTCTCGCGGCGGATCCCGGCGATCACCGCCGGCTGCCAGGTCGTCTCGGAGGTCTGCGGGACGGCGATCCGGCCGGGGATCGCGAACCGGGTGGGGGGAGTGAAGGTGTCAGTCACCGGAGTACCGCTGCTCCTGCCAGGGGTTGCCGCGCGGGTGGTAGCCGTTGCGCTCCCAGAAGCCGGGCTCGTCGTGGTCGAGGAGCCGCAGGCCCGCGATCCACTTGGCGCTCTTCCAGAAGTACAGGTGCGGGACGACCAACCGCGCCGGGCCGCCGTGCTCGGGCGGCAGCGGCGCCCCGTCGTACTCCCAGGCGATCCAGGCCCGGCCGCCGGTGACGTCGGCGAGCGGGAGGTTGCTGGTGTAGCCGGTGTGGGAGTAGGCGACGACGTGGGTGGCCGTCGGCAGCGGGCGGACGGCGGCCAGGAACGCGTCCAGGCTCACCCCGCCGAAGCGCACGCCGAACTTCGACCAGCTGGTCACGCAGTGGATGTCGCCCTCGTAGGCGGAGGCGGGCAGGGCGTGCGCCTCGCTCCAGTTCCAGGTGCGGGGCTCGGCGACCAGGCCGTCGACGCGGAACGTCCAGTCGGCGGGGTCCAGGTCCGGGGTGACCTCGGCGGACAGCACGGGCCAGGAGTCGCGGGCGTCGTACTGGCCGGGCGGCAGCCGCGGGTCGCGCCCGGCCGCGCGGGCGCGGCCGGTGAAACCGCGGGTGGTGCTCATGGAAGGTCCTCCAGCGGGGGCGGTCGGCGAGGGGCGGCGTTACCGGTCGCACCGATCGGATCGTCCGCCCGAAAAGCCTAACCCCCTGGGCCTCCGCGGCCCCACCCGTACCGGCCGGCGCGGGACGGTGCTCACGGGGCTGCGGTAAGGGGCGATGTCCAAGAGGTCCGCCCCTTACCGCATGCCCCCTCAGCGGCGTTCGCCCAGCATCCCCTCGACGCGGCCGCGGATCTCGTCCGTCGCCAGACCGCGGATCGTCAGCGTGGTGCGCCGGCGCAGGACGTCGTCGGCCGTCTCGGCCCACTCGCGGTCCCGCGCGTAGGCGACCTGCGCCCAGATCTCGGGGGCGTCGGGGTGGATCCGCTCGCCGAGGGCCGGGTCCTCGTGGACCAGCCGGGCGATGTCGTACGCCAGCGAGCCGTAGTGGGTGGCCAGGTGGCGGGCGGTGTCGGCCGCCATCCGGGGCCCGGGGGCGGGGCCGTCGACGAGCAGCCGGTGGGCGACCGCGGCCGGGTTGGCGACGCCCGGCAGCGGCAGCTTGCGCGGCAGCCGGGACATCGGCTCCATCTCCTCGCCGAGCGGCCCGCCGGGCAGCGCGGCCAGCTTCTCCATGACCGTCCGCCCGATGTGCCGGAACGTCGTCCACTTGCCGCCGGCCACCGACAGCATCCCGCCGCGGCCCTCGGTGACCACCGTCTCCCGCTTGGCCCTGGAGGTGTCCCCGGGGCCCCCGGGCAGCACCCGCAGACCCGCGAACGCGTACGTGATCAGGTCCCGCGACAGCTGCTGGTCGCGGACCGAGAAGGCCGCCTCGTCGAGGATCTGCGCGGTGTCCCGCTCGGTGACCGCGACGTCGGCCGGGTCGCCCTCGAACTCCTCGTCCGTGGTCCCCAGGAGCAGCATGTCCTCCCAGGGCAGGGCGAAGGTGATGCGGTACTTGTCGATCGGGGTGGCGAGCGCCGCCTTCCACGGCGAGGTCCGCTTCAGGACCAGGTGCGCGCCCTTGGAGAGGCGGATGGAGGGAGCCGCGGCGGGGTCCTCCATCCGGCGCAGGTGGTCCACCCACGGCCCGGTCGCGTTCAGCACCAGCCGGGCGTCGATGCCGAACTCGGTGCCGTCCATGCGGTCCCTGAGCTCCGCGCCGGTGACCCGGCCGCGGGTCAGGCGCAGCCCGGCGACCTCGGCGTGGTTCAGCACCTCGGCGCCCGCGTCGACGGCCGCGCGGACGGTCATCAGGGCCATCCGGGCGTCGTTCATCTGGTCGTCGCCGTAGACCGCGACGGCCTTCAGGTTCTCCGTGCGCAGCTCGGGGACGTCCCGGGCGGCCTTCGACGGCGAGAGCAGGTGCCCCACACCGTCGCCGAACGCGGAGAGCGCGGAGTAGGCGAGGACGCCCGCGCCGAGCTTGGCGGCGCCGTGCGGGCCGCCCCTGTACACCGGCAGGTAGAAGGTGAGCGGGTTCGCCAGGTGCGGGGCGACCTCGCGGGAGACCGCGCGGCGCTCGAAGTGGTTCTCCGCGACCAGCTTCACCGCGCCGGTCTGCAGGTAGCGCAGCCCGCCGTGCAGGAGCTTGGAGGAGGCCGAGGAGGTGGCGCCGGCGAAGTCGCCGGCGTCCACCAGGGCCACCCGCAGCCCGGACTGCGCGGCGTGCCAGGCGGTGGAGATGCCCAGGATGCCGCCGCCGATCACCAGGAGGTCGAACGTGGTCGTGGAGAGCCGCTCCCGGGTCTCGGCGCGGCTCCCGGGGGAGCCGGCCGGGTGCGACCCGGGTGCCGGGGCGCTCTGCAGGGTGGTCATGGGGGTACTCCTCCTTCTGATCGTCGTCAGTTCTCGTCGTCGAGCCAGTCCATGGACCGCTGCACGGCCTTCAGCCAGCTCTTGTACTCGCGGTCGCGTGTCTCCGCGTCCATCCGGGGGGTCCACTCCGCCGCGCGGCGCCAGTTGGCCCGCAGCGCGTCGGTGTCGGGCCAGAAGCCGACGGCGAGGCCGGCGGCGTAGGCCGCGCCGAGACAGGTGGTCTCGGCGACCATCGGGCGCACCACGGGCGCGTCCAGGAAGTCCGAGAGGGTCTGCATCAGCAGGTTGTTGCTGGTCATGCCGCCGTCGACCTTGAGCGAGGTCAGCTCCACGCCGGAGTCCTTGGTCATGGCGTCGCTGATCTCGCGGGTCTGCCAGGCCGTCGCCTCCAGGACGGCGCGCGCGATGTGCGCCTTGGTGACGTACCGGGTGAGCCCGGCGATGACACCGCGGGCGTCGGGGCGCCAGTAGGGGGCGAACAGGCCGGAGAACGCCGGGACGAAGTAGGCGCCGCCGTTGTCCTCGACGCTGGAGGCCAGCGTCTCGATCTCGGCCGCGGAGTTGATCAGGCCCATCTGGTCGCGCATCCACTGCACCAGCGAACCGGTGACCGCGATCGACCCCTCGAGGGCGTAGACCGGCTTCTGGTCGCCGATCCGGTAGCCGACGGTGGTCAGCAGCCCGTTGTAGGAGTTGACGGGCCGCTCACCGGTGTTGATCAGCATGAAGGTGCCGGTGCCGTAGGTGGACTTCGCCTCGCCCTCGGCGTAGCAGGTCTGGCCGAACAGGGCGGCCTGCTGGTCGCCGAGCGCGGAGGCCACCGGGACGCCGGCCAGCGCGCCGGAGGCGGCAGTGCCGTAGACCTCGGCGGAGGAGCGGATCTCCGGCAGGAGGGCCGCCGGGATGTCCATCGAGGAGAGGATCTTGGGATCCCACTCCATCGTGTGGAGGTTCATCAGGAGGGTCCGCGAGGCGTTGGTGACGTCGGTGACGTGCACCCCGCCGTCGACGCCGCCGGTCAGGTTCCAGATGACCCAGGAGTCCATGGTGCCGAAGAGGATGTCGCCGGCCTCGGCGCGCTCGCGCAGGCCCTCGACGTTGTCGAGCAGCCAGCGGATCTTCGGCCCGGCGAAGTACGAGGCGAGCGGCAGGCCCGTCTCGCGGCGGAAGCGGTCCTGGCCGACGTTGCGGCCGAGCTCCTTGCACAGCGCGTCGGTGCGGGTGTCCTGCCAGACGAGGGCGTTGTGGACGGGCTCGCCGGTGTTCCTGTCCCACAGCAGCGTCGTCTCGCGCTGGTTGGTGATGCCGATCGCCTTGACGTCGTCCGCGGTGAAACCGGGATTGTCCTGGGCGGCCTTCTCGATCGCCCCGTCCACCACGCCCTGCACGTTGGTCCAGATCTCGGCGGCGTCGTGCTCGACCCAGCCCGGCTTGGGGAAGATCTGCTCGTGCTCGCGCTGGTCGACGGCGACGATCCGGCCGTCCTTGTCGAAGACGATGCAGCGGCTGGAGGTCGTGCCCTGGTCGATGGCCGCGATGAACGGGCCGGTGGTGTGTGCGTCGTTGCTCACGAAGTGCTCCAAGGGTCGGATGCGGGCTCGTTTGGGGGAAGACTTCCGCGGCTCTGTGCGGCTGTCCACGGCGCGGCTCAGGCGAAGGCCACGTTGTAGAGCAGGCCCGCCAGGGCGCCGCCGATCAGCGGTCCGGCGACCGGGATCCAGGCGTAGCTCCAGTCGGACCCGCCCTTGTTCGGCAGCGGGAGCAGCGCGTGCACGATGCGCGGACCCAGGTCGCGGACGGGGTTGATGGCGTAACCCGTCGGCCCGCCGAGGCCGAGCCCGATCGCCACCACGACCAGGGCCGTGACCAGGGCGCCCAACGGGCCCAGGCCGTCGCCGTCGGCGTTGAGGCCCTGGGTGAGGATCGCGAGCACCAGGACCACCGTCGCGATGATCTCGGTGGCCATGTTCTGGGCCACGTTGCGGATCTCCGGCCCGGTCGAGAACACCCCGAGCACCGGCCCCGCGGCCTGCTTCGAGGGGCCCTCGATGCCCGAGCGGTGCGCGGCGAGGATCTCCGGGTCGGTCAGGTGCGCCCGGAAGTGGCCGTAGTACGCGACCCAGACGAGGAACGCGCCGATCATGGCGCCCAGGAGCTGGGAGCCGAGGTAGATCGGCACCTTGCTCCACGGGGTCCCGCCCTCGACGGCGAGACCGATCGTCACCGCCGGGTTCAGGTGGGCGCCGGAGACGCCGCCGACCATGTAGGCGCCGGTCAGCACCGCGAAGCCCCACCCGAAGGTGATGGCGAGCCAGCCGGCGTTCTGCGCCTTGGAGCGCTTGAGCGTGACGGCGGCGCACACGCCGCCGCCGAGCAGGATGAGTACGGCGGTACCGATGGTCTCGCCGATGAAGATGTCGGAACTGGACACCGGAGACTCCTTTGTCCTTCGTCCAGGGGAGGAACGCGGGCACCGGGTCCCATCCGGCGCCCCGCCCCACTTGCTCGGCCCTTGGCTTGCCTCACTGTAACGCCGTTTTCGTCAACCGTTCGACAATGCCGACCGCTGGACGACAGCGTTGTCTCCTCGACGGCTGTACGTCAAGGGCCTGCGGCGAGATGTGGGCAAGGCCGCCCGGGTGCGGCGGCGGGCTCAGAAGCGTCCGGCGCCCAGATCTCGGGAGACCGCGCGGGCGCAGTCCCGGACGGCCGTGACCAGCTCGCGCCGCACCTCGCCGCCGGGCCGGATGCGCTCCACCGCACCGGTGATGCCGACCGCGCCCACCGGCATCCGGTGGCGGTCGTGGATGGGGGCGGCCAGCGAGGCGACGCCCTCCCAGGTCTCCTCCAGGTCGGAGGCCCAGCCCCGGGCCCGGGTGAGGTCGAGCGCGGTCTCGAACCGCTCCAGGTCGGTGACGGTGTGGGCGGTGAACGCCTTGAAGTCGGCCCCCGGGTCCATGCCCGGCTCGCGGTGCGCGTCCAGATCGGTCACCTCCCGGTGCGCGACCGGGTCGTATGCCGAGAGCACCTTCCCGAGCGCCGTCGAGTGCAGCGGCTGCATCGCGCCCACCTCCAGGACCTGCCGGCTGTCGTCCGGCCGGAAGACGTGGTGCACGATCAGCACCCCCTGCTGGTGGGTCACCCCCAGGTACACGCTCTCGCCGCTGGAACGTGCCAGGTCGTCCGTCCACACCAGCGCGCGGGCCCGCAGCTCGTGCACGTCGAGGTACGTGGTGCCCAGGCGCAGCAGCTCCGCGCCCAGCTGGTAGCGGCCTGAGGCCGGATCCTGCTCGACGAAGCCCTCGTGCTGCAGCGTGCGCAGGATCCCGTGCGCGGTGCCCTTGGCGAGGTCGAGGGACGAGGCGATGTCGGACAGGCCGAGCCGCCGCTCCCCGCCCGCGAGCAGGCGGAGCATCGCCGCCGCGCGTTCGAGCGACTGGATGTTCTTGGCCATGGTCGGGAGCCACCTCTTCCTCTTGCGGGCCGGTCGCGGGCCGACGGGCCGATGGCGACGGCGTTCGGCCATGCTGAACGATATCGGCCTTCGTCGACCGCCGTCCCCCGTCCGACCCGGGGAACGGTTGTACGCCGGGTCACCCGGGCGGCGCCGAGGACGCCCGCCCGGACCGTCCGGCACGTGGAACACTCCGGCGGTCCGTAACCGGCCCCGGCTACGCTGACCCCGTGCGGCGTCCCGACGGACCCGCCGCAAAGCCGACAGCCGTCGCAACCAGGGAGCAGATCCATGGCCTCGTCGCCGACAGCCCGAACCGCCGCAGACCGAGCGGCCGCCCTCCGTGAGGCGCTGACCACCCGTGTGGTGGTCTCCGACGGTGCCATGGGCACCATGCTCCAGGCCCAGGACCCCACCCTGGAGGACTTCCAGAACCTCGAGGGCTGCAACGAGATCCTCAACGTCTCCCGGCCGGACATCGTCCGCTCGGTCCACGAGGAGTACTTCGCCGTCGGCACCGACTGCGTGGGCACCAACACCTTCAACTGCAACTTCGCGGCCCTCGGCGAGTACGACATCGCCGACCGCATCCACGAGCTCTCCGAGAAGGGCGCGCGGATCGCCCGCGAGGTCGCCGACGACTTCACCGAGCGCACCGGGCAGCAGCGCTGGGTCCTCGGCTCCATGGGTCCCGGCACCAAGCTGCCCACCCTCGGCCACGTCGGCTACCGCACCATCCGCGACGCCTACCAGCAGAACGCCGAGGGCCTGATCGCCGGCGGCGCCGACGCCCTGCTCGTCGAGACCACCCAGGACCTCCTGCAGACCAAGGCCTCCATCGTCGGCGCGCACCGCGCCCGGGAGATCGCGGGCCTGGACCTTCCCATCATCTGCTCGGTCACCGTCGAGACCACCGGCACCATGCTGCTCGGCTCCGAGATCGGCGCCGCGCTCACCGCGCTCGAACCGCTCGGCGTCGACATGATCGGCATGAACTGCGCCACCGGGCCCGCCGAGATGAGCGAGCACCTGCGCTACCTCGCCCGTAACTCCCGGGTCCCGCTGTCCTGCATGCCCAACGCCGGCCTCCCCGTCCTCACCAAGGACGGCGCCCACTACCCGCTCACCGCCGCCGAACTGGCCGACGCGCACGAGAACTTCGTCGCCGAGTACGGCCTCTCCCTCGTCGGCGGCTGCTGCGGCACCACCCCCGAGCACCTGCGCCAGGTCGTCGAGCGCGTCCGCGGCGTCACCCCGCCGGAGCGCACCCCCCGCCCCGAGGCGGGCGCCGCCTCCCTCTACCAGTCGGTGCCCTTCCGCCAGGACACCTCGTACATGGCGATCGGCGAGCGCACCAACGCCAACGGCTCCAAGAAGTTCCGCGAGGCGATGCTGGAGGCCCGCTGGGACGACTGCGTCGAGATGGCCCGCGAGCAGATCCGCGAGGGCGCGCACATGCTCGACCTCTGCGTCGACTACGTCGGCCGCGACGGCGTCGCCGACATGGAGGAGCTGGCCGGCCGGTTCGCCACCGCCTCCACCCTGCCGATCGTCCTCGACTCCACCGAGGTCGACGTCCTGCGCGCCGGCCTGGAGAAGCTCGGCGGCCGCGCGGTCATCAACTCCGTCAACTTCGAGGACGGCGACGGCCCCGAGTCCCGCTTCGCCCAGGTCACCAAGCTCGCCCGCGAGCACGGCGCCGCGCTCATCGCGCTCACCATCGACGAGGAGGGCCAGGCCCGCACCGTCGAGCACAAGGTCGCCATCGCCGAACGGCTCATCACCGACCTGACCGCGGCCGGCATCCGCGAGTCGGACGTCCTGATCGACTGCCTGACGTTCACCATCTGCACCGGCCAGGAGGAGTCCCGCGGCGACGGCATCGCCACCATCGAGGCCATCCGCGAGCTCAAGCGCCGCCACCCCGACGTGCAGACCACACTCGGCCTGTCCAACATCTCCTTCGGCCTCAACCCGGCCGCGCGCGTCGTCCTCAACTCCGTCTTCCTCGACGAGTGCGTCAAGGCGGGCCTGGACTCCGCGATCGTCCACGCCAGCAAGATCCTCCCCATCGCCCGGCTGGAGGAGGAGCAGGTCAAGGCCGCCCAGGACCTGATCTTCGACCGCCGCGCCGAGGGCTACGACCCGCTGCAGAAGCTCATGGAGCTCTTCGAGGGCGTCAGCACCAAGTCCATGAAGGCCGGCAAGGCCGAGGAACTCCTCGCCCTGCCGCTGGAGGAGCGCCTCCAGCGCCGCATCATCGACGGCGAGAAGAACGGCCTGGAGCGCGACCTCGACGACGCCCTCCAGGAGCGCCCGGCCCTGGAGATCGTCAACGACACGCTCCTCGCCGGCATGAAGGTCGTCGGCGAGCTGTTCGGCTCCGGCCAGATGCAGCTGCCGTTCGTGCTGCAGTCCGCCGAGGTCATGAAGACCGCGGTGGCCTACCTGGAGCCGCGCATGGAGAAGTCGGACGACGAGGGCAAGGGCACGATCGTGCTGGCCACCGTCCGCGGCGACGTCCACGACATCGGCAAGAACCTCGTCGACATCATCCTGTCGAACAACGGCTACAACGTCGTCAACCTCGGCATCAAGCAGCCCGTCTCCGCGATCCTGGAGGCCGCCGAGGAGCACCGGGCCGACGTCATCGGCATGTCCGGCCTCCTGGTGAAGTCCACGGTGATCATGAAGGAGAACCTGCAGGAGCTCAACCAGCGCAAGATGGCCGCCGACTTCCCCGTCATCCTCGGCGGCGCCGCCCTCACCCGCGCCTACGTCGAGCAGGACCTGCACGAGATCTACGAGGGCGAGGTCCGCTACGCCCGCGACGCCTTCGAGGGCCTGCGCCTCATGGACGCCCTCATCGGCGTCAAGCGCGGCGTCCCCGGCGCGGCCCTACCCGAGCTGAAGCAGCGCCGGGTCGCCAAGCGGGACACCGCCGTCCTGGAGGTCGACGAGCCGGAGGGCTCGGTCCGCTCCGACGTCGCCGTCGACAACCCGATCCCCACCCCGCCGTTCTGGGGCACCCGCGTCGTCAAGGGCATCCAGCTCAAGGAGTACGCCCCCTGGCTCGACGAGGGCGCCCTCTTCAAGGGCCAGTGGGGTCTCAAGCAGGTCCGCAACGGCGAGGGCCCGTCCTACGACGAACTGGTCGAGACCGAGGGCCGCCCCCGGCTGCGCGGCTGGCTCGACCACCTGCAGTCGAACAACCTCCTGGAGGCGGCCGTCGTCTACGGGTACTTCCCCTGCCACTCCAAGGGCGACGACCTGATCCTGCTGGGCGACGACGGCTCCGAGCGCACCCGCTTCAGCTTCCCCCGCCAGCGTCGCGGTCGGCGGCTCTGCCTCGCGGACTTCTTCCGCCCCGAGGAGGCCGGCGAGCCCGACGTCGTCGGCCTGCAGGTCGTCACCGTCGGCTCCCGCATCGGCGAGGAGACCGCCAAGCTCTTCGAGGCGAACTCCTACCGCGACTACCTCGAACTGCACGGCCTGTCCGTCCAGTTGGCCGAGACGCTGGCCGAGTACTGGCACGCCCGCGTCCGCTCCGAGCTCGGCTTCGCCGGCGAGGACCCCGACGCCATGGAGGACATGTTCGCCCTGAAGTACCGCGGCGCCCGCTTCTCCCTCGGCTACGGCGCCTGCCCCGACCTGGAGGACCGGGCGAAGATCGCCGACCTGCTGCAGCCGGAACGCATCGGCGTCCACCTCTCCGAGGAGTTCCAGCTCCACCCCGAGCAGTCCACGGACGCCATCGTCATCCACCACCCGGAGGCGAAGTACTTCAACGCGCGCTGAACCGCGCGGGAGCGTACGCTCCCGCCCCGGGAGCGGCCCCGCGGCAATCGGGAGGCCGTTCCCGGGGCGGCCACGTACACTGGTTCGTCCAGCTGAGGCCGGTCGCCCGCACGGGCGCCCGGCCTTCTCGTCCCCCCGGAGGTACCCGGATGACCAGTACGGTCCCCGCCCTCGGCGCCCCGTCCGCCCGAGGATCCGCGCTGCAGGCCGTCCTCCTGGACATGGACGGCACCCTCATCGACACCGAGGGCTTCTGGTGGGACGCCGAGACCGCCGTGTTCGAGGCCCTCGGCCACCCGCTCGACGAGGCCTGGCGCGACATCGTCGTCGGCGGGCCCATGGCCCGCAGCGCCGGCTTCCTCATCCAGGCCACCGGCGCCGACATCACCCTCGACGAACTGAGCACCCTGCTCAACGACAGCTTCGAGGCCCGCATCAGCCGCACCCTGCCCCTGATGCCCGGCGCGAAACGGCTCCTCGCCGAGCTCCTCGACCACGGCGTGCCCACGGCGCTGGTCTCCGCCTCCCACCGGCGGATCATGGACCGCGTCCTGGACTCCCTCGGCGCCCACCACTTCGGCCTGACCGTCGCCGGCGACGAGGTCGAGCGCACCAAGCCGCACCCCGACCCCTACCTCGTCGCCGCCGCCGGACTCGGCGCCGACCCCGCCCGCTGCGTCGTCGTCGAGGACACCGCCACCGGCATCGCGGCCGCGGAGGCGGCAGGCTGCCGGGTCGTCGCCGTACCCTCCGTGACGGCCATCGCCCCGGCCCACCGGCGGACCGTCGTCAGCTCCCTCGAAGAGGTCGATCTCGCTTTCCTGCGCCGCCTGATGGGCTGACAGCGGCGCCATTGCACATTTGTCATTCACCGATTCGTTTCCCGGTGAATCAATTACCTCGCCGGTATCTTCCGACGCACGGTGATGTTCATCACTCACCGCGCCCCGGAAGGCGCCGCGCCACCGTGAACTCCCCGTCTCCGTACGGACAAGTGCCGGCGCGTTGTGTCCTGATTCGGCATCAGGTGCACGAAACATTCCGCAGTTCTTGATTCGGTGTGTCGGCGGGTGCTGGCGCTCCGTGATGACGGTCGGCCTCCGGGCCGATCCGGCGGCCCCGCCCCCGCCCACTAATGTCGTCGCGAGAGACCCTCCCCCCACCCGTGCTCCCCGCCTCCCCCACCCCTGATCGCCGGGGGCACGGACAGATCGCCCTGGAGAACTGCCCGTATGAACCGCAAGAACCTGGTGCTGCCGGCCGTCATCGGCCTGCTCGCCCCCGTCCTGGCCGCGTGCGGCTCGGAGAGCGGAGGAGGCGGCGACGCCATCGTCGTCGGCACCACCGACCGGTTCAGCGCGACGTCGTCCGCCCCCGCCCCCCTCGACCCGGCCACCGCCTACGACACCGGCTCCTGGAACATCCTGCGGCAGACCGTCCAGACCCTGATGAGCGCCCCGCGCGGCGGCGGCGAACCCGTGCCCGACGCCGCGGACCGCTGCGAGTTCACCGACTCCGAGAACGAGAGCTACCGCTGCACGCTGCGGCCCGGCCTCAGCTTCGCCGACGGCGACCGGGTGACCCCCGAGGACGTCAAGTACTCCATCGACCGGGTGCGCACCATCGACGACGACAACGGCGCCAAGGGCCTGCTCGCCAACATCGACACGGTCGAGCCGCGCGGTGGACGCGAGGTCGTCTTCCACCTGAAGTCGCCCGACGCGACCTTCCCCTACAAGCTCGCCACCCCCGTCGCCGGCATCGTCCCGCCCCGGCACTACGCCAAGGACCGGCTGCGCGAGGGCTTCGCCGTCAACGGCTCCGGCCCCTACACCCTGAAGGCCGAGACCGACGGCGAAGGCTCCCTTCAGCGGGCCGTCTTCACCCGCAACCCCTCCTACAAGGGCGAGCTGAAGGTGCGCAACGAGCGGGTCGAGCTGCGCTCGTACCGCGACGCGCAGTCCATGGGCGATGCCCTGGAGAGCGGCGACATCGACCTGATGAACCGCACCATGACGCCACGGCAGACCGAGCGGCTGCAGAGCTCCCCGCCCGACGGCGTCGACCTCGTCGAGATGCCCGGCCTGGAGATCCGCTACCTCGGCTTCAACACCGAGGCCCCCCAGGTGCGGTCCAGGGCCGTCCGGCAGGCCGTCGCCCAGCTCGTCGACCGCGGCCAGATCGCCGAGGAGGTCTACGGCGGATCGGCCGAACCGCTCTACTCGCTGGTCCCGACCTTCATCACCGGCCACGCGACCTCCTTCTTCGACGCCTACGGGAATCCCGACACCGCCAAGGCGGCGAAACTGCTGAAGGACGCGGGAATCGACACCCCCGTCCCGCTGACGCTGCACTACACGACCGATCACTACGGTCCGGCCACCGCGAAGGAATTCGAGGTGCTGCAGAAGCAGCTGAACGCCAGCGGCCTCTTCGACGCCTCCATCAAGGGCGGCAAGTGGCAGGACTACCGCAAGGCCCAGCTCGACGGCGAATACGCCGTCTACGGAATGGGCTGGTTCCCCGACTTCCCCGACGCCGACAATTTCGTCGCCCCGTTCCTGGAGAAGGACAACTTCCTGAACTCGTCGTACACGAACGACACCGTGCGTGACGAGCTCATCCCCGCCTCCCGCCGCGAGGCGGACCGTACGGCGGCCGCGGCCAGCTTCGAGCAGGCGCAGGACATCGTCGCCCGCGACGTGCCCGTGCTGCCGCTGTGGCAGGGCAAGCAGTTCGTCGCCGCGCGCGACGACATCACCGGCGTCGAATGGGCGCTCAGCTCCACCTCGGAGCTACAGCTGTGGGAGCTCGGCCGCGGCGTGTGACGGCCGGACACCTCGTAGGACCCGGTCAGCCGTGGGCATGCACCGGTAGGGAACCTGAGTCAAGACTGTGAGGCACGACGTTGAGAATGCGTAACCAGTGGTTGGTGGCCCCGCTCGCGGCCGGACTGGCCGCGGGCCTGCTCAGCGGTTGCGGTACGGAGCAGGGCAGCGGCGGCGAGGGCGAGCCCGTGACGGTCGGCATGTCGGACGAGGTGGCCACCACCGACCCGGCCTCCGGCTACGACCCGGGCTCGTGGCTGTTGTTCAACAACGTCTACCAGTCCCTCCTGAGCTTCCCCAAGGGCGGCACCGAGCCCGAGCCGGAGGCCGCCGAGAAGTGCGGCTTCACCGACTCGGAGAGCACCGTCTACAAGTGCACCCTGCGCAGCGGGCTGAAGTTCTCCAACGGCAACAGCCTGACCTCGAAGGACGTCAAGTTCTCCTTCGACCGCACCAACGCGATAGCCGACCCCGACGGGCCGAGCATCCTCTTCAGCTCGCTCGACCTGATCGAGACGCCCGACGACAGGACGGTCGTCTTCCACCTGAAGGTCCCCGACGCCACCTTCCCCAGCAAGATCGCCTCCGGCGCCGGCTCGATCGTCGACCACCGCGAGTACGACGGCAAGAAGCTCCGCACCGACGGCAAGGCCGTCGGCTCCGGGCCGTACGTCCTGGAGTCCTTCGACGCGAAGAAGGAGGCCGTCTTCGCCGTCAACCCCGACTACAAGGGCACCGCCGAGGTCAAGAACTCCGGCGTCACCCTCAAGCTCTACCACGGCGACCAGAAGGCGCTCGGCTCGGCGCTGAAGGGCGAGGAGGTCGACGTCGCCTACCGCGGTCTGACCGCCGACGCCATCGCCGACCTGGAGGCGGCCAGCACCGCCGACCGCGGCGGCGTCGAGGTCGTCGAGGGCAACAGCGCCGAGGTCCAGCACCTGGTCTTCAACGTCAAGGACCCCGTCGTCGGCAAGCTCGGCGTCCGCAAGGCCTTCGCCTACCTCCTGGACCGCGAGGCCCTGGTCAACAAGGTCTACCGGGACACCGCCTCCCCGCTGTACTCGATCGTCCCCTCGCAGATCACCGCGCACACCACCCCGTTCTTCGACACCTACGGCCCCCGCCCCGACAAGGCCAAGGCCCAGGAGGCGCTGCGCTCGGAGGGCATCACGGGCAAGGTCAAGCTCACCCTGTGGGCGACCCCCGCCCGCTACGGCCCGGCCACCGTGCCGGAGTTCGAGGAGATCGCCGCCCAGCTCAACGCCAGCGGCCTGTTCGACGCCGACGTGAAGTCCGTCGAGCTGGAGCAGTACGAGAAGGACATCGCCGACGGCAAGTACGGCGTCTACGTCAAGGGCTGGGTCCCGGACTACCCGGACCCCGACAACTTCACCCAGCCGTTCTTCGGCAAGGACAACGTCCTGGCCAACAACTACGACAACAAGGTCATCACCGACCAGATCATCCCCGGCACCGCCGAGGAGGCCGACCGCGGCGCCACCACCAACCAGTACGACCGGCTCCAGGACATCGTCGCCGAGGAGCTGCCGATCCTCCCCGTCTGGCAGGGCAAGCAGTACGCCGTCGCCCGCGACGGCATCACCGGCCTGGAGTGGTGCCTGGACGCCTCCACCGTCTTCCGCTTCTGGGAGATCGAGAAGGCCTGACCGCACACCGGACGAAGGGGGGCCCGCACCACACGGTGCGGGCCCCCCTCCGCCGTCGCGGTCACTGCCCGCCCGGCCGCACCAGCCCGCTCTCGTACGCGTAGACCGCCGCCTGCACCCGATCCCGCAGCCGCAGCTTCGTCAGCACATGCCCGACGTGCGTCTTCACCGTCGTCTCCGACACGAACAGGTCCGCCGCGATCTCCGCGTTCGACAGACCGCGCGCCACCAGCTTCAGGACCTCGACCTCGCGGTCGGTCAGGGTGTGCAGCGTGTCCGGCACCAGCTCGTCGCCCGACGGCAGGTGGTCGGCGTACTTGTCGAGGAGCCGCCGGGTGATGCTGGGGGCGAGCATCGCCTCCCCGGCCGCCACCACCCGGATCGCCTGCACCAGCTCGTGCGCCGGCGCGTCCTTCAGCAGGAACCCGCTGGCCCCCGCCCGGATCGCCTCCACCACGTACTCGTCCAGGTCGAACGTCGTCAGCACCAGCACCTTCGCCGGGCCGTCCCGGTCGGGCCCCGTGATCTGCCGGGTCGCCTCCACCCCGTCCATCCGCGGCATCCGGATGTCCATCAGCACCACATCGGGCTGCAGCGCCCGCACCTGGTCGAGCGCCTGCAGACCGTCCCCGGCCTCGCCCACGACCGCGAGATCCTGCTCGGCCTCCAGGATCATCCGGAAACCGGTGCGCAGCAGAGGCTGGTCGTCCACCAGCAGGACGCGGATAGCCACTCGAACTCCTTCGTCGGACCGGCCCTCATTGTGCCCTGCGGCCCCCGGCCGCCTCCGGGCGGCTACGGCGCCTGCTCGCCCGCCACCGGCTCGTCCGCCTCCGCTGCCCGCGCCCCCGGCACCGCCCCGGCCCCGCCCCCGGCGGCCGCGCCGGGCACCGGCAGCGGATACGGCGGCAGCGTGCCGCCGAACTCCGGACACACCGCCTTGTGGTCGCACCACCCGCACAGCTTCGTCGGCCGCGGCCGCCAGTCGCCCGTCCGCGTCGCCTCCGAGATCGCCTCCCACAGCGCCAGGAGCTTGCGCTCCACCTGCCGCAGGTCCGCCTCCGTCGGGTCGTACGTCAGCACGTCACCGCTGCCCAGGTAGACCAGCTGGAGCCGGCGCGGGAGCACCCCCTTCAGCCGCTTCACCACCAGGGCGTAGAACTTCATCTGGAACAGCGCGCCGTCCGCGTACTCCGCGCGCGGCGCCTTGCCCGTCTTGTAGTCGACGATCCGCACCTCGCCCGTCGGCGCCACGTCGACCCGGTCGATGATTCCCCGCAGCCGCAGACCCGAGTCCAGCGACGCCTCCACGAACATCTCCCGCTCCGCCGGCTCCAGCCGCGTCGGGTCCTCCAGCGTGAACCACCGCTCCACCAACTGACCGGCCTGCTCCAGCCAGGCCGCCAGCCGCTCGGCGTCCATCGCGCCGCCCTCCTCGGCCGCGAACAGCCCCGCCAGCTCCGGCCGCGCCGCCAGCAGCCGCTCCCACTGCCCCGGCACCAGCGCCCGCGCCCGCGGCACCGTCCGCTCCGCCGCCGGGGCGTCGAAGAGCCGCTCCAGGACCGCGTGCACCAGCGTGCCCCGCGTCGCCGCCTCGCTCGGCTTCTCCGGCAGCTTGTCGATCACCCGGAGCCGGTAGAGCAACGGGCACTGCATGAAGTCCGACGCACGCGACGGCGACAGCGACGCCGGCGGAGCTGCGGGGGAGGGGCGCGTTTCCATGCCACGACCCTACGGCCCACCACCGACACCAGCGGCATACCATCGACGACAGACCCTCCCGCACTGCATGATCGTGGGAACTTTCCGACGTGGGGATCGAGCGGATGAGCATGGACGAACGCGGCGGACACGACAAGCCGCGGTCCGGCGACGAAGGGGAGCACAGCGGCACCGGCCGGCAGACCGCCCGACCGGAGGCCGGCCCGGACAAGGACGACGGCAAGCGCCCCGGCGGCGGCCTCCTCATGGGCCGCCTCTTCGGCGTCCCGATCTACGTCGCCCCCAGCTGGTTCCTCGTCGCCGCGCTCATCACCTGGGTCTTCGGCGGCCAGCTCGAACGCGTCCTGCCCGAGCTCGGCGCCCTGCGCTACCTCGTCTCCCTCTTCTTCGCCGTCGCCTTCTACGCCTCCGTCCTCGTCCACGAGCTCGCCCACACCGTCGTCGCGCTGCGCTACAAGCTCCCCGTCCGGCGCATCCAGCTCCAGTTCTTCGGCGGCGTCTCCGAGATCGAGAAGGACGCCGAGACCCCCGGTCGCGAATTCGTCCTCGCCTTCGTCGGCCCCCTGCTCTCCCTCGTCCTCGGCGGCGTGTTCTACCTCGGCGTCCAGCTCGTCGACCCCGGCACCGTCCCCGGCGTGCTGCTCGCCGGACTCATGGTCTCCAACCTCATCGTCGCCGCGTTCAACCTGCTGCCCGGGCTGCCGCTGGACGGCGGCCGGATGCTCCGCGCCGTCATCTGGAAGCTCACCGGCAACGCCATGACCGGCACCGTCGCCGCCGCCTGGTTCGGCCGCGCCCTCGCCGTCGCCGTCCTCGTCGGCGTCCCCCTGCTCACCCACTACGGCACCCTCGGCGGCGACAGCGACGGCACCGGCGGCGTCGACGGCATGGACACCGTCACCGACGCCCTGCTCGCCGCGATCCTCGCCGCGATCATCTGGACCGGCGCGGGCAACAGCCTGCGCATGGCCCGACTGCGCGAACACCTCCCCGAGCTCCGCGCCCGCGCCCTCACCCGCCGCGCCGTCCCCGTCGAGTCCCACACCCCGCTCTCCGAGGCTCTGCGCCGCGCCAACGAGGCCGGGGCCCGCGCCCTCGTCGTCGTCGACGGCCAGGGCGACCCCACCGCCGTCGTCCGCGAGTCCGCCATCGTCGGCGTCCCCGAGCACCGCAGGCCCTGGGTCGCCGTCAGCGGCCTCGCCCAGGAGATCAAGGACGGCATGCGGGTCCCCGCCGAGCTCGCCGGCGAGGAACTCCTCGAACGCCTGCGGGCCACCCCCGCCACCGAGTACCTCGTCGTCGAGGACACCGGGCAGATCTACGGCGTCCTGTCCACCGCCGACGTCGAACGCGCCTTCGTCCGGGCCATGGCGCGCCCCGCCTGACCCCGCCGCCGGTCAGCGGGCCCTTCCACGGCCGGTAGGCTGTTCACATGTCCGAACCGACCGGTGCCGCCCGCCGTCGCGGGCCCTTTGAAGTCGGGGACCAGGTCCAGCTCACCGACCCCAAGGGACGCCACCACACCTTCACGCTCGAAGCCGGGAAGCAGTTCCACACCCACAAGGGTGCCTTCTCCCACGACGAGCTGATCGGCGCCCCCGAAGGCAGTGTTGTCCGAACCACGGGAAACGTCGCCTACCTCGCGCTGCGCCCCCTGCTCCCCGACTACGTCCTGTCCATGCCCCGCGGCGCCGCCGTGGTCTACCCCAAGGACGCGGGGCAGATCCTGGCCTTCGCGGACATCTTCGCCGGCGCCCGCGTCGTCGAGGCGGGAGTCGGCTCCGGATCGCTCAGCACCTTCCTGCTGCGCGCCGTCGGCGACCAGGGCATGCTGCACAGCTACGAGCGGCGCGAGGACTTCGCCGACATCGCCCGGGCGAACGTCGAGCGCTACTTCGGCGGCCCGCACCCGGCCTGGACCCTGACCGTCGGCGACCTCCAGGACAACCTGTCCGACACCGAGGTCGACCGGGTCGTCCTCGACATGCTCGCCCCCTGGGAGTGCCTGGAGGCCGTCTCCAAGGCCCTCGTCCCCGGCGGCATCGTCTGCTGCTACGTCGCCACCACCACCCAGCTCGCCCGCACGGTGGAGTCGCTCCGCGAGATCGGCTGCTTCGCCGAGCCGCAGCCCTGGGAGTCCATGATCCGCAACTGGCACGTCGAGGGCCTCGCCGTCCGCCCCGACCACCGCATGATCGGGCACACCGGCTTCCTCGTCACCGCCCGCCGCCTCGCCGACGGCGTCGAGCCGCCCATGCGCCGCCGCCGCCCCTCCAAAGGCGCCTACGGCGACGACTACGAGGGCCCCAACAAGGGCTGAGCCGCAGGCCCCACCGCACCGAACGCACCGGCGCCGCCGCACCGTTCCCGGCCCCCGTCCAGGGGCGCCGCGGAACCGGTCGGCGGCGCCGTCGCGTTCGGTGCGGTGGGGCCCCATTTTCTGCACGGCGGGGACGGACCCCGAGGTTCCGCCGCGCTGTGACGTATGGCACGATGCGGACACCCACCCGCGCCCTCCTCCCCGGGAGACCCTCCGCGTGCAGCACGCCGAACTCCTCGACGCCCGGGCCCCCGCCCACACCCGCACCAGGCTCCTGCACTGGTTGACCACCGCTGCCGCGCTCGCCGCGGTCGTCGCGGGAGCCGCCTTCGTCCAGCCCGAACGGGCCACCGCCTCCTCCGCCCCGGCCGACGGCCCCGCCGCGAGCGCCGCCCCCGCGGCCCCGCCCGCCGCAGACACCGTCACCTACCCGCTGACCTGCGGCGACACCGAGCCCGTCGTCTTCGCACAGGCGTCGGGCGACCTCGACGGGGACGGGCGCCCCGAGACCGTCGCCGCCGTCCGCTGCGCCGCCGGCAGCGGCACCCCGCCCAGCGGCCTCTACGTCCTCACCACCGGCCGCGACGGCGCCCCCCGGCTCGTCGCCACCTTCGTCACCCCCGACGAGAAGCGGACCGTCACCGACCTCGCCGTCACCGACGGCGGCGTCACCGCCACCCTGCACGGCTACTCCTCCGACGGCGTCCCGCGCTGCTGCCCCGACGTCACCGAGGAGGCCGGCTGGCACTGGAGCGGCACCGCCTTCGTCCGCACCGGACAGGACCGCGCGCAGAGCGTCTGAGA
Source organism: Streptomyces sp. NPDC060194 (assembly GCF_042728285.1). Lineage (NCBI taxonomy): Bacteria > Bacillati > Actinomycetota > Actinomycetes > Kitasatosporales > Streptomycetaceae > Streptomyces > Streptomyces sp. NPDC060194. The sequence goes on from NZ_JBHWZH010000094.1 coordinate 21,958, forward strand.
GGGCCCCGCAAGGCCCTCAGGCCGCGTCCGGCCCGTACACCTCGACCCCGTCGGACACCCGGCGGACGTGGATGCAGTCGCCCGGGCACTCGTTCGCCGAGTCCCGGATGTCGTTCACCAGCGGCAGGGGGACGCGGGTCGTGGCACCGGCCTCCTGCAGCAGCTCGTCGTCGGCGTCCTTCACGTACGCCAGGCCGTCGATGTCGAGCTCGAAGACCTCCGGCGCGTACTGGACGCAGATGCCGTCGCCGGTGCACAGGTCCTGGTCGATCCAGACCTCGAGCTCCTCGCCCCCGGCCCCGGTGGCGGACTCCTGCTGCGCGGTCATGTCTCTCGGCTCCCTCGATGGCCCGGACGCTGCGGGCCCCTGGTGACGCGAATCGCGTCGATCGTGACGGGTGTTGACTCCTCCGACGATACAACCGACCGCTTTCGGGATCTTGCGAGGTGGGTACACCGCTTCGGGAGGGAGCGCGCAAGGGTGAAGATCGGACAGGCCCGGATCGACTTGTTGATCTCGGGTTTGAACCGGCACGGGCCCAGGTAGGGTCTCGGCACCAGCTCCCTATGGAGGAGGTGAGGACCGTGGCAGCACACGACGACGACATCAACCGCGGCATCCGGCCCGCGCGGGGTTCCGAGGACCCCACGGGAACGGTTGCCTATCTCGAGCAGGAGATCGCCGTCCTGCGACGCAAGCTCGCCGACTCTCCGCGGCACACGAGGATCCTCGAAGAGCGGATCGTAGAGCTGCAGACCAACCTGGCCGGCGTGTCCGCGCAGAACGAGCGGCTCGCCAACACCCTCCGCGAGGCCCGCGACCAGATCGTGGCCCTCAAGGAGGAGGTCGACCGGCTCGCGCAGCCGCCGGCCGGCTTCGGAGTCTTCCTCGAGGCGAACGAGGACGGCACCTGCGACATCTTCACCGGGGGCCGCAAGCTCCGGGTGAACGTCAGCCCCGGCGTCGAGGTCGAGGAGCTCCGGCGCGGCCAGGAGGTCATGCTCAACGAAGCGCTCAACGTGGTCGAGGCCATGGAGTTCGAGCGCGCCGGCGACATCGTCACCCTCAAGGAGATCCTCGAGGACGGCGAACGCGCCCTCGTCGTCGGACACACCGACGAGGAACGCGTCGTCCGGCTCGCCGAACCGCTCCTCGACGTCACCATCCGGCCCGGCGACGCACTCCTGCTCGAGCCGCGCTCCGGATACGTCTACGAGATCATCCCGAAGAGCGAGGTCGAGGAACTCGTCCTCGAAGAGGTGCCCGACGTCGACTACGACAAGATCGGCGGCCTCGGCGGCCAGATCGAGCTGATCCGCGACGCCGTCGAGCTCCCCTACCTGCACCCCGACCTCTTCAAGGAGCACGAACTCCGGCCGCCGAAGGGCATCCTCCTCTACGGACCCCCCGGCTGCGGCAAGACGCTCATCGCCAAGGCCGTCGCCAACTCGCTGGCCAAGAAGGTCGCCGAGGTCACCGGACAGCCCGCCGGCAAGAGCTACTTCCTCAACATCAAGGGCCCCGAACTGCTCAACAAGTACGTCGGCGAGACCGAGCGGCACATCCGCCTGGTCTTCCAGCGGGCCCGCGAGAAGGCCAGCGAGGGCACCCCCGTCATCGTCTTCTTCGACGAGATGGAGTCCCTCTTCCGCACCCGCGGATCCGGCGTCAGCTCGGACGTGGAGAACACCATCGTCCCCCAGCTGCTCGCCGAGATCGACGGTGTCGAGGGCCTGGAGAACGTCATCGTCATCGGCGCCTCCAACCGCGAGGACATGATCGACCCGGCGATCCTGCGACCCGGCCGACTCGACGTCAAGATCAAGATCGAGCGTCCGGACGCCGACTCCGCCAAGGACATCTTCGCCAAGTACCTCACCGCCCGGCTCCCGCTCCACGCCGACGACCTCGGCGAGCACGGGAACGACGCGGCCGCCACCGTCCACGGCATGGTCCAGACCGTGGTGGAGCAGATGTACGCCGAGAGCGAGGAGAACCGCTTCCTCGAGGTCACCTACGCCAACGGCGACAAGGAGGTCCTGTACTTCAAGGACTTCAACTCCGGCGCCATGATCGAGAACATCGTCGGCCGCGCCAAGAAGATGGCGATCAAGGCCTTCCTGGAGACCCAGCAGCGCGGCATCCGCGTCTCGCACCTCCTCCAGGCGTGCGTGGACGAGTTCAAGGAGAACGAGGACCTGCCCAACACCACCAACCCCGACGACTGGGCCCGCATCTCCGGCAAGAAGGGCGAGCGGATCGTGTACATCCGCACCCTCGTCACCGGAAAGCAGGGCGCGGACACCGGACGCTCCATCGACACCGTGGCCGACACCGGCCAGTACCTGTAGAACCAAGGCCGGCTGCGGGCACCCCACCCGGGTG
>NZ_JBHWZH010000095.1:0-24175 GCF_042728285.1 Streptomyces sp. NPDC060194
TCGCCGAGGCGCCCGCTCCGCGGCGCCGTCGGCCCGTGCGACCGGTCGCCACGGAGCCCGAGCTCGACTTCCAGATGCCCCCGCTCCCCCGCGAGGAGCCGCGTCCGCGTCGTCGCCGCTGAGTGACGTGTCGCGCGCCCCGATCCGGTGTCCCGGGTCGGGGCGCGGTGCGTTCCGGGGCGGGCGGGGCGCCTGTCCGCCGTGCGGGGGCCGGGCGGGGCGGGCGGCTGCGGGTCGTCGGTGTCTCAGGCCGGATGCGCCGCGAAGAAGGCGAGCAGTGCGGCTGCGGTCGCCGCGGGGCGGTCCGTGTTGGGGGAGTGGTCCGCGCCGGGGACGGCGGTGCGGCGGGCGGAGAGGCGGGCGGCCATCGCGTCGAGCCAGGGGACGGGCCAGGTGTCGTCGGTCTCGCCGGACAGGACGTGCAGCGGAAGGCCGACCGCGGCGAGTGCGTCGACGAGGTCGGGCTCGGTGCGCAGCTGGTGCCCGGTGGCGATGAGCTGGCGGGGGTCGTTGCGGAGCCAGCGCGCGCGGAGTGCGGCGGAGTCGGTCTCGGTGTCCTCCGGGGTGCCCGTGGCCTGGATCGCCTCCCAGACCGCGTCCATCGGCATCGCGGCGAGCGCGTCCTGCAGGAGCTTGACACGGTCCTGCTGGTCGGGGGAGATCTCCGCGGGACCGGAGGACATCAGGGTCAGGGTGCGGAACGGGGCCGGGTCGGTGAGGACCGCCGCGCGCGAGATCTGGCCGCCGAGGGAGTGCCCCACGAGGTGCAGCGGGGTGTCGAGCGCGGCGGCCTGGGCGAGCAGGTCGGCCGCCAACTCGGCACGGCTGTAGGCGAGTTCGCCGGATCCCCAGGGGCTCTCGTACTGGCCCCGGCCGTCGACCGCCACCGCGCGGTAGCCCGCCTCGGCGAGCGGCGGCAGGAGGCTGATGAAGTCCTCCTTGCTCCCGGTGTATCCGGGGACGAGCAGCACGGTGCCGCGCGGCCCCGCCCCCGTGTCGAGCGCGGCGAACTCCCCCCGCGCGGTCGGCAGGACCCGGCTCGAGACTCCGGACGGCGGCGAGAAGGTGGCGGGACGACTCATACCGGCAGGCTAGTGCGTGGGCCTTCAGTACTGGCTGTGCAGGTGGTCCCAGAAGCCGTCGCGCAGGGCGCGGCGGAGGTCGTGGTGGCCGCGCAGGGAGTGGTGCAGGAGGCCCTCGGCCTCGACGAGGAGCTCCTGGTCGGTGGCCGGCGGCAGGTAGGGGTGGCCGGGCAGCAGCTCGTGCAGGGAGTCGCGGCCGCGGGCGGAGAGCCAGGTCGCGGCGACCTGCGCGCCGACGAAGCGGACGTCCTCGCGGGTCGGCCGGGGCGCGTCCCCGGCCTCCTGGGCGAGGACCGCGCGGCGGGTGACGTACGGCCGGCAGAAGTCGAGTTCGAGGGTGCGCCGGCTGTCGACCTCCCAGAGCAGCGGCTCGGCCTGGTTGCGGCCGCCGGGGGCCTCGATCCCCCAGAGGTGGACGCGCGCCCCGTACCCCTGCGCCGCCTCGACCGCCGACACCAGGTCCTCGTCGCCGCCGACGAGCGCCGCGTCGCTGATCGCGCGGTGCCGTGCGAGCGATTCGAGGTCGCTTCGGATCAGCGAGTCGACGCCCTTCTGCTGGTTGTTCGCGTTCAGGTTGCCGAGGCGGACCTTGACGTCGGGGAGTTCGGCGATGGACTGCTGCTCCGCGGTGTGGATGCGGCGGCGGGCCCCGTCGTACCAGTAGACGCGCAGCAGGCGGCTGTCGGCGAAGAGCGTGCGCGCCTTGTCGATGAGCGCCTCGATCAGCCCCTCGGCGTCGAGGTCGAAGGCGCGCCGGTCCTCCGTGCCGGCGACGAGGCGGCCGGCGGCGGCGTAGACGTAACCGGCGTCGACGAAGATGGCGTGCGTCGACGGGGTCCTCGCCACCTCGGCGAGCACCCGCTCCAGGAGGGCGTTGGTGCGCTCCAGGCGGGCGCCGATCGTGAGGTCTGCCTCTTCTTCGTCCATACGTGCCCCATTGTCCGGGTCACGGGGCACCCGGTACAACCAGGGGTACAGGCGGGGCGGACAGTTCCTTAGGACCGTGAAACTTTTCCTTAGCGTAGGGAATGAATTCCTCGGGAGCCCCGTTGTACGAGTGCGGAGCAGGGGGGCGGGCAAGCCCCGCTCATCCACACTTCTCGACCCGGAAACGGGTCCGTCACATCAGCTCTCCACGCTTGGCAGGTGGAGGACCAGACGAAGGGAGAAGCCATGCGCTTCGAAATCATGCGTCTCGACGACGTCGACGGCACCGCCCTCGACACGACGGTCGTCGACGCCGCCTCCGTCAACCGGATCGTCCAGCAGGCGGCCGCGATCGGCCAGCGCCTCTACATACGCCCGACCGACGACGCGGCCTCGTAACCGGCCGCGAACCGTACGCAGGAGCCCCCCGGCAGTGAGGCCGGGGGGCTCCGGTGCGTCCGGGACCGGGTCAGGCGCCCTGGACCACCTGCGTGACGCCGTTGATGATCTGCTGGACGGCGATCGCGGAGAGCATCATCCCGGCGAGTCGGGTCACCAGGACCACTCCGCCGTCCTTGATGACCCTGATGATGACGAGCGAGTACCGCATCGTCAGCCACAGCACGACGTGGATCGCGGCGATCGCCGCCCACACCGACACCTGGTCGCCCGCGCTGTCCGCGTGCTGCACGGCGAGGATGACGGAGACGATCGCGCCGGGGCCGGCGAGCAGCGGCATGCCGAGCGGGACGAGCGCGACGTTGACGTCCTTCGTCTGCTTCGGCTCGTCGGTCTTGCCGGTGAGCAGGTCGAGCGCGATCAGCAGCAGGAGTAGCCCGCCGGCGATCATCAGCGCGGGGACGGAGACGTGCAGGTAGTCGAGGATCTGCTGGCCGATCAGGCCGAACAGCGCGATCACCCCGAAGGCGACGCAGACGGCCTGGAACGCCATCCGGCGCTGCACCTTGGCCGGGCGGCCGGCGGTGAGCGCGAGGAAGATCGGGGTGACCCCGGGCGGGTCCATGATCACGAACAGGGTGAGGAACAGGGAGCCGAAGACGGCGGCGTCGAACACGGGGGTGCCTTGCGTGAGAAACGTGCGTGGGGGGGGTGCGGCGTCGGGCGGGCGCGGGTCAGGCGCGCGCGACCCGCTGTCCGCCGGCGCCGGGGACCGGGAACGCGCCGGTCGCGCGGCGGGTGATCTCGGCGTAGACCTCGGGGTCGGTGGTGTACGCGCCGAGCGCGACGGTCTTGCGGCTGCCGTGGTAGTCGCTGGAGCCGGTGGCGAGCAGCCCGAGGTCCGCGGCGAGCGCGCGCATCCGGGCACGGGCCGCGGGGTCGTGGTCCATGTGGTCGGCCTCGACGCCGTCGAGGCCCGCCGCGGCGAGCTCGGCGATCACGGACTCCGGGACCGTGCGGCCGCGCTTGGACGCGGCGGGGTGGGCGAACACGGTGACGCCGCCGGCCGCCTTCACCAGGCGGATCGCCTCGAAGGGGTCGAGCTCGTGCTTCGGGGCGTACGCGCGGCCGCGGTCGCCCAGCCAGGCGGGCGCGAAGGCGTCGGAGACGGTCTCGACGACCCCGAGCTCGACGAGGGCGGTGGCGATGTGCGGTCGGCCGACGGAGCCGTCGCCGGCTATCCGGGCCACCTGCTCCCAGGTGATCGGGACGCCGATCTCCCGCAGCTTCGCCACCATCGTCCGCGCGCGCGGCACGCGGTCGTCGCGGACGAGTTCGCGCTCGCGCAGGAGGTTCGGCTCGTCGGGGTCGAAGAGGTAGGCGAGCATGTGCAGGCCGACGCCCTGGTGGCGGCAGGAGAGTTCGGCGCCGGTGACCAGGGTCAGGCCGTCGGACAGCGCCGCCGCGGCCTCCGCGTGGCCGCGGGTGGTGTCGTGGTCCGTCAGGGCGACGACGTCGAGCCCCGCGCGGGCGGCGTTGCGGACGAGCTCGGCGGGGGTGTCCGTGCCGTCGGAGGCGGTGGAGTGGGCGTGCAGGTCGATGCGCACGTCGGCTCCGTTCGTCTCCGGGGGTGGGGGCGCTCCAGGGTAACCCGTGGCGTGCGTGCTCCCGGCGCGTCTCAGCCGCCCTCCGGGCGCAGGGACGACGGGGGCACGTCCGGAACGCCGCCGGGTGAGGTCAGCAGGCTCGGGGACAGCGCCCCGCAGGGCAGGAGGTCGACCTCGGCGCCAGCGTCGCGGAGGTCGGTGAGGACGAGTTCGTCGTACATGAGGAGGCCGGACTGCTCGGGCCAGACGATCGCCCAGAGCCACAGGCCCCGCGCCTCGCCGGCGAAGACCGCGCGGTCGGCGGGGGTGCCGGTGACGTGCCACAGGGGCGTCGGACGCCCGGCGGCCAGCACCTTGGCGTGCGGGGGTCTGTCGACGGTTAGGTGCTCGCCGGGGTCGGGCCCGCGCAGGCCCGCGTACCGCGCGCCGAGGCCGACGCCGAGTTCCTCGGCGACGAGGACCATCTCGCCGAGCCCGCCGAGGGGTCCGGGGCCCGAGCAGGCGACGGCGGTCGCGCGCCCGCCGCTGCGGTCGTCGCCCGCGCAGGCCACGCCGGTGAACAGCCAGCCCACCGGCAGCGGCCACGGCATCCACACCGGCACCCGCGCCCGGTGCACGACGACGCCGAGCGCCTCGACGCTCGGCGGCACGACCGGCTGCAGCGGATGCACGACGCCGTCCACGTCACAGCTCCACGCGTCGGCGAAGAGACCGGGCGCCCTGACCCGGCCTCCGCACTTCGGGCAACTGGGTTCGCCCCTCATAGCGCCCCACGGTCCTCCCCGCCCCGCCCGGCGTCAAGGACGATCACGTGTCCGAAAAGGGGAGTTCGTCAGTCCAGCTTCGCCCCGCCCCGCAGCGGGTCGCGCAGATCCGTGCCCTGGGCCAGCCACCGCTCCTGCAGCGCGCCGCCCCCGTGGACCCGCTTCCACGCGGCCTCGTTGGGGGTCATCGGCAGCAGCGGCAGGAACCGCACGGGGTCCATCGGCGGATCGAGCTCCAGGTCCTCGACGAGCCCGCCGCCCTCGGCGACCAGGACGGACGAGAACGGCGCCCCGGTCCACAGCGGGTCGCCGACGTCCAGCGACGCGCCCGGGGCGACCACGACGCCCTCGACCTGCGGCGACGCGGCCAGGACGGCGAGCGGCCTGAGCACCGCGTCGGTCGCGGCGCGCCCGGGGCGCACGGACAGGACCAGCTCCGCGCGGGGCCCCTTGACGGGGTCGGCGAGCACGGCCGTCGGGTCGGTCATGGGCTGGGCCGACATGCCGAGCGTGGCGTACCGCACGAGGCCCGGGTCGGCGCGGTCGAGGAAGCGCAGCACCTCGATCCGGTCGGTGCCGAGGAAGGTGACGGCGGCGCGCCCGTCGGGTTCGCCGAGCGCCGAGCGGAGCCGCGCTTCGACAAGGGCGAGTACGTCTGACATGGGGGCGAGCATAGGCGGCCGACCCGAGCGGGGCGGCGCAGGCGTGCGCGTAAGGGAAGGGCAAAGACGCGCTGCGCGTGTCGACGCGGCTGCTAGTCTGGGCCGCTGGTTCCGGGCAGCACGACAGGGACGTTCCGCGCGACCGAGGTCGCGCATCCGCCGAACCCCCTGCGCCCCGGACCGACAGGACATCCCCCACGGGGGACCGGCCGGAGGAGGTGGGACTGCGATGGATCGAAGTCGACCGGGTAGTACCACCCGCTCTTCCGCCTGACGTCCCACCCGACGTCCGAGGGCCTGCATACCCGTCTCCCCGGCGGGCAAACGCAGATGTGCCCCGGCATGCGGCGCGACCGGAAGAGCACGTTCCCTCTGATCCGAGTCACCAGCGAAGGCCCACGCCGCGACGCGGCGGTGATGCCCGCTTTGCGGACGTGTGCAGGTCCCGTCACGTCCCCGTTCCGGGCAGTGCCACCCGTCGCCGGCCGCCTTCACCCGAAGGAGCCCGCCATGTCGATGATCCGTGACCTGCGTGCCGTCGTGCGCCCCTCCCTCCGCAAGGGCGCGCCGACCTACGAGAACTACGCCGCCACCCGCGACCCCTCGGCGAGCACCGCCGTGGTCGACTGCGCCGTCTACCGCGAGGGCCGGCGGGTGGCGTGCGAGCCGCCCCTGACGCCCCGTCAGGCCATCCACCGCGTCCGCGAGGACGGCGGCTTCGCCTGGATCGGCATGCACGAGCCGACGGAGGAGGAGTTCGCGGGCGTGGCCGCCGAGTTCGGCCTCCACCCGCTGGCCGTCGAGGACGCCGTCCACGCCCACCAGCGGCCGAAGCTGGAGCGGTACGACGACACGCTGTTCACCGTCTTCAAGACGATCCACTACGTCGAGCACGCCGAACTCACCGCGACCAGCGAGGTGGTGGAGACCGGCGAGGTGATGTGCTTCACCGGCCGGGACTTCCTCATCACGGTCCGGCACGGCGGCCAGGGCTCGCTGCGGGCGCTGCGCAACCGGCTCCAGGACGACCCCGAGCTGCTCGCGAAGGGGCCGAGCGCGGTCCTGCACGCGGTCGCCGACCACGTCGTCGACGGGTACATCGCGGTCGCCGACGCGGTCCAGGACGACATCGACGAGGTCGAGATCGACGTCTTCTCCGCGCCCGGCAAGGGCGCCTCGCGCGGTGCGGACGCGGGCCGGATCTATCAACTGAAGCGCGAGGTACTGGAGTTCAAGCGTGCCGTCTCGCCGCTGCTGCGGCCCATGCAGCTGCTCAGCGAGCGGCCGATGCGGCTGGTCGACCCCGACATCCAGAAGTACTTCCGGGACGTCGCCGACCACCTCGCCCGCGTCCAGGAGCAGGTCATCGGCTTCGACGAGCTGCTGAACTCGATCCTCCAGGCCAACCTGGCCCAGGCCCAGGTCGCCCAGAACGAGGACATGCGCAAGATCACCTCCTGGGCCGCGATCGTCGCCGTCCCCACGATGATCTGCGGGGTCTACGGCATGAACTTCGAGCACATGCCCGAGACGCAGTGGACCTACGGCTACCCGATGGTCCTCGGCGTGACGGTCGCGATCTGCCTCTCCATCCACCGCATGCTGAAGCGCAACGGTTGGCTCTAGGGCCTCGGACAGGCGCCCGGGACCGGCCGCAGCTGCGCCGAGCGATCGGCCGGGGCCGCGGCGGCCTGCACTCCGTGCGCGGAGCGATGCCGGGCGGGCGGCGGCGGAGCGACGGGTGCGGGGCGCCGGCTCGTGGCCGGGCCGAACGGCGTCAGCTGTCGCGCTTCCTGCGGCGGAAGAGGAGGCGGGGCAGCGCGTCCGGGACGGGTCGGCGGGTCGTCGCCTCCGTCGGGAGCGGCGGTGCGGCGAGGGAGCCCTCCGGGGGGCGGGTGTCCGCCGAGACGGGGTCCAGGCGCAGGACCCGGCACTCGCGGGCCCAGCGGTCGGTCATCGTCTCGGCGTCGGGGGCGTTGAGGCGCTTGCCCTTCAGTTCGGCGACGGCCGTCTCCCAGGCCTCGCCGTGCGGCTCCAGTGCGGTGACCCGGGCCGTCCAGGCGAGGAGCCGGCCGCCCTTGTCCTTGCTGCGGACGGTCACCACCGCGGTGGCCCCGTCCCCGAGACCCGCGGGCAGCGGCTGCTCGCCGGGGCCGTCGCCGAGCAGGTGGGCGGCGCCGTCGACCCAGACGTGCCACAGCGCGCGGGTCTCCGGGGCGGCGCCCGGTCCGCTCACCCAGACGAGGCCGGACTTCTTGGTGGCCTCCTCGACGAGGGCGGTCTCCGACAGGTGTGGCTCAGCAGTCATGGCGGCAGCTTAGGACAGCGCCGCCCGGGCCCCCGGGCCGCTTCAGTCCTTGCCGGTCGGCAGCTGCTTGCCGTAGTCGAGGGTCTCGTCCTCGGCCGGCGGTTCCAGGCGCAGCGGCTCGCCCCAGTCGGCGAGGCCGATCGTGCCGGCGTCGCCGCCGCGCTCGACCCGCAGCGGGAACGGCGTCCCCTCCAGGGCCACGTCGAAGGAGCCGCCGGCGCCCTTGTCGCCGCTCACCTCTATCGTCCGCACCCCGTCGACCTTCGTGCGCTCGCCCTTCGCCTTCGTGCCGTGCAGGGTGAGCAGGCCGTCGAGGAGCGTCTCGCGCTCGGTGAAGAAGCGCAGCCGCTTGTACGCCGGATCGCCCTCGGGGACCCGCACGTACTTGTCCTCCAGCTTCCCCGCCGCCGCCTCGTCGGTCTCGCTCGGCTTGTCGTCCGACGCCCAGAACTCCGCGTCGGCCTTCAGGAAGAGGTCCTCGCCGACCCGCAGCAGCTCGTACGTGGCCCCCGGGGTCGTCACCCGGCCCCGCCCGCCCTCGTCGCTGAGCTGCATGGCCAGGCGGTAGGTGCGCCCCTGGCTGACCACCGCACCGGTGAGCCGGACGGAGTCGGCCCGGCCGGCCGCGGCGAGGGCCTTCTTCTCGATCTGCGCGGCGGTGAGCCGGCCGACGCCGTTGGTGCCCTGGTCCGGGTCCTCCTCGGCGCCGCAGCCCACGAGCGCCGCGCCGAGCGCCGCGCACACCACGCCGAGCACCGCGGCCCGGCCGGTACGGCCACGGGGGGATGCAGTCACAGGTGCCGCTGCCTCTCGTCGTCGGGCGGTGGTCGGCCCGCCGCACGTCCGCCGGTCCGTCGCCGAAGGGAGGCCGTCCCGTCGGCAGACGGCAGCGTACCCGCCGCGCCCGGCGGCGTCCGTGCCGGACCGTACGGACGCACCGCTTGGGCGGCCGGGACGGCGGCGGGCTACGGTTGATCCTGTTCATGACCACCGGACGACACGACGAGGGAGGCGCACCGCATGGCGTCGAGCGCTCCCCGGGCCCGGATCTTCGTCTCGCACCTGGCCGGGCTGGCCGTCTTCGACCCCAACGGGGACGAGGTGGGCCGGGTCCGCGACCTGGTGGCGATGCTCCGGATCGGCGGCCGCCCCCCGCTGCTGATCGGCCTGGTCGTGGAGGTGACGACGCGGCGGCGGGTGTTCCTGCCGATCACCCGGGTCACCGGCATCGAGACCGGGCAGGTCATCACCGGCGGCGCGGTCAACCTGCGCCGCTTCGAGCAGCGGCCCACCGAGCGGCTGATGCTGGGCGAACTGCTCGACCGGCGGGTGGACCTCGTGGAGGACGGCGAGCAGGTCACCGTCCTCGACATCGCCGTCCGGCAGCTGCCCGCCCGCCGCGAGTGGGAGATCGACAAGGTCTTCGTCCGGCGCGGCAGGAGCGGCCCGCTGCGGCGCAACAAGGGCGAGACGCTGACCGTCCCCTGGTCCGCCGTCACCGGCTTCACCCTCAACGAGGAGGGCCAGGGCGCCGAGAGCCTGCTCGCCACGTTCGAGACGCTGCGCCCCGCCGACCTCGCCAACGTCCTGCACCACCTGCCGGCCAAGCGCCGCTCCGAGGTCGCCGCCGCCCTCGACGACGACCGGCTCGCCGACGTCCTGGAGGAGCTGCCCGAGGACGACCAGATCGAGATCCTCGGCAAGCTGAAGGAGGAGCGCGCCGCCGACGTCCTGGAGGCGATGGACCCCGACGACGCCGCCGACCTGCTCGCCGAGCTCCCCGAGGAGGAGAAGGAGCGGCTGCTCACCCTCATGCAGCCCGACGACGCGGCCGACATGCGGCGGCTGATGGCGTACGAGGAGCACACCGCGGGCGGTCTGATGACCACCGAGCCGATCGTGCTCCGCCCCGACGCCACCGTCGCCGACGCGCTCGCCCGGGTGCGCAACCCCGACCTCTCCCCCGCCCTCGCCGCGCAGGTCTACGTCTGCCGGCCGCCGGACGAGACGCCGACCGGCAGGTACCTGGGGACGATCCACTTCCAGCGGCTGCTGCGCGACCCGCCGTTCACCCTGGTCGGCTCGATCGTCGACACCGACCTGCGCCCGCTCGCCCCGACCACCCCGCTGCCGCAGCTGACCAGCTACTTCGCCACGTACGACATGGTCGCCGCGCCGGTCGTCGACGAGAGCGGGTCGCTGCTCGGCGCGGTCACCGTCGACGACGTGCTCGACCACCTGCTGCCGGAGGACTGGCGGGAGACGGAGTTCCACGAGGAGCCGGGCGCGGAGGCGGGCCATGGCCGGTAAGCGGTTCGACCAGCCGCGCGTGGAGCGGCGCAGGCTGCTGCCGGAGTACGACCCTGAGGCGTTCGGGCGGCTCTCGGAGCGGGTGGCGCGGTTCCTGGGCACCGGGCGGTTCATCGTCTGGATGTCGCTGTTCATCGTGGTGTGGGTGCTGTGGAACACGCTCGCCCCCGACCACCTGCGCTTCGACCCGTTCCCGTTCATCTTCCTGACCCTGATGCTGTCCCTGCAGGCCTCCTACGCGGCCCCGCTGATCCTGCTCGCGCAGAACCGGCAGGACGACCGGGACCGGGTCAACCTGGAGCAGGACCGCAAGCAGAACGAGCGCTCCATCGCGGACACCGAGTACCTGACCCGCGAGATCGCCGCGCTGCGGCTCGGGCTCGGCGAGGTCGCCACCCGCGACTGGATCCGCTCCGAGCTCCAGGACCTGGTCAAGGAGATCGCCGCCGAACAGGGGGAGATCCGCACGCCGTTCCCCCTGGAGCAGGTCCGCCGGCGTGACGAAGGCGACCGCTGACGGCCTTTCCCGGACACAAGCCCCGCGCCGTACTATCGAGGCATGGTTACGGAAGACGCGGTGCTGGAAGCACTGGCGACGGTGAACGACCCCGAGATCAACCGCCCCATCACCGAGCTCGGGATGGTCAAATCGGTCGGGATCGAGGCGGACGGGTCGGTCGCGGTCGCGGTGTACCTCACCGTGTCGGGCTGCCCGATGCGCGAGACGATCACGTCCAACGTGCGGGCGGCGGTCGAGCGCGTCGAGGGCGTCACGGCCGTCTCCGTCGAGCTCGACGTGATGAGCGACGAGCAGCGCAAGGAGCTGGCCGGCGCGCTGCGCGGCGGCACCGCCGAGCGCGAGGTCCCCTTCGCCCAGCCCGGCTCCCTCACCCGCGTCTACGCGGTGGCGTCCGGCAAGGGCGGCGTCGGCAAGTCCTCGGTGACGGTCAACCTGGCCGCGGCGATGGCGGCCGACGGCCTGAAGGTCGGCGTCGTCGACGCGGACATCTACGGGCACAGCGTGCCGCGGATGCTCGGCGCCGACGGCAAGCCCACCCAGGTCGAGAACATGATCATGCCGCCGTCGGCGAACGGCGTGAAGGTCATCTCCATCGGCATGTTCACCCCGGGCAACGCGCCGGTCGTCTGGCGCGGCCCGATGCTGCACCGCGCCCTCCAGCAGTTCCTCGCGGACGTCTTCTGGGGCGACCTCGACGTGCTGCTCCTCGACCTCCCCCCGGGCACCGGCGACATCGCGATCTCCGTCGCGCAGCTCGTCCCGAACGCGGAGATCCTGGTCGTCACCACCCCGCAGCAGGCGGCCGCGGAGGTCGCCGAGCGGGCCGGCTCGATCGCGGTGCAGACCCACCAGAAGATCGTCGGCGTGGTCGAGAACATGGCGGGCATGCCCTGCCCGCACTGCGACGAGATCGTCGACGTGTTCGGCACCGGCGGCGGCCAGCGGGTCGCGGACGGGCTGACGAAGACGGTCGGCGCGACCGTCCCGGTCCTCGGCAGCATCCCGATCGACGTGCGGCTGCGCGAGGGCGGCGACGACGGCCGCCCGGTCGTGCTGTCGAACCCCGACTCCCCCGCCGGCGCGGCGCTGCGGGCCATCGCGGGCAAGCTCGGCGGGCGGGCGCGCGGGCTGTCGGGCATGTCGCTTGGCATCACGCCGCGCAACAAGTTCTGAGCGAGCCCCCGCCGGGGGCCACAGGTAAGGGGCGGTGTCCAGGGACACCGCCCCTTACGCGTGCCCGTCGGTCAGGCGTACGTCCCCAGGTCCTTGATCTCCGCGAAGCCGAGGCCGTACGGGCTCATGCCCCGGCCGTACGCGCCCAGGTGGACGCCGCCCGCCGCGGAGCCGGCGAGGACCCAGCCGTACTCCGTCTCGCGGTGGTGGAAGGGGGTGGGCATGCCGTCGACGGGCAGCGAGAGGACCGACCACTCCTCGCCCTGGAGGTCGTCGGCGAGCAGCCAGGCGGCCTCGGTCTGCTGCTCCAGCCAGTCGCCGCGCAGGCTGTGGTCGAGCGAGGCGGGCCACGTGATGTTCAGCAGCCCCACGCCGGCCAGCCAGGCCGCGGACGACACCGAGGTGGCCTCCAGGACGCCCGTCCCGTCGGCGCTGCGGCGCACCGGGTGGGCGGCGACCGTCACCACGGCCACGAAGCGCTCCCGGTCCGTGCCGTGGTCGGCGGCGGTCCGGATCGTCGGCTCGTCGCCGTGGGCGATGCTGCCGTGCTGGACGGTGCCGTCCGCGGCGGCGCCGACCTGCATCAGGTGGCGGGGGCCCGTGAACGCCTCGTCCAGGCCGTACCAGGGGAAGGTGGCCGTCAAGTAGCTGTCAACCGCACGCACAGTGGTCTCCATAGAACGGGAGAATAACCACACCGGCGGGCCGCGGGGGGAAAGCAAGCGGGGAACAGGAGTGCCGGGTTCCGGCGGGGGTCCGGCGCGTCAGGTGGCGTCGGCGTCGTACGGCGGGCGGCCGTCGCTCTCGGGGGCCTTGCGCAGGTCGGCCTTGGGGGTGGCGGCGGGCTCCGGCTCGCGGCCGTTGACCGCGTCGGCGACGTCGTTCATCTCCTTGCGGAGGTCGAAGCTGTCGCGGATCTCCTTCAGCCCGTACTCGTCGCCGCCGCCCGCGAGCTGCTTGCGGACGAACGCCTTGGGGTTGAGGTCCTCGAACTCGAAGTCCTTGAACTCCGGCCCCAGCTCGCTGCGGATGTCCTCCTTGGCGCTGTCGGAGAACTCCCGGATCTTGCGGATGGTCCGCGAGACGTCCTGGATCAGCTTGGGCAGCTTGTCGGGCCCGAACACGAGCACGGCGAGGACCGCGAGCGTCACCAGCTCCAGGGGGCCTATGTCGTTGAACACCTTGCAGCTCCTCGCGAGGTCCGCGGTCCCGGGGCGGCGGGTAGGGACACGCCCCACGTTACCGGGCGACGCGGCCGGACCGGTACCGCGCGGGGGACTGTGCCGGTGCGATATGGAGCACGGTGACCGGTTCGCCCCGGCCGGCCGTCAACCACTGCTCGCCGAGCCCAGGGTCAGGGTGAGCGTGCGCTCCGCGCCGCCGCGCCGCACGGTCAGTTCGAGCCGGTCGCCGGGGCGGTGGGAGCGGATCCTGACGATCAGCTCCTCGCCGCTGTGGACGCGGGCGCCGCCGACCGCGGTGATGACGTCCCGCGCCCGTACGCCCGCCCGGTCGCCGGGCCCGCCGGGGCGGACGGCCGGGCCGCCGGAGTTGTCCTCGGCGGCGACCCTGGCCCCGTCGCCGGTGTACTGCATGTCGAGGGTCACCTCGATCACCGGGTGGGTGGCCCGGCCGGTGTTGATCAGCTCCTCGGCGACGCGCCTGCCCTGGTTGATCGGGATGGCGAAGCCGAGGCCGATCGATCCGGCCTGGCCGCCGATCGCCGTGCCCTCGCCGGCCGAGCGGATCGCGCTGTTGATGCCGACGACCCGGCCGCGCGCGTCGACCAGCGGGCCGCCGGAGTTGCCGGGGTTGATCGGCGCGTCGGTCTGGAGGGCGTCGACGTAGGCGACGTCGCTGCCGTCGCCCTTGTCGCCGCCGGCCGTGATGGGCCGCTCCTTGGCGCTGATGATCCCGGACGTCACCGTGTTGGGGAGGTCGAAGGGGGCGCCGATGGCGACCACGGGGTCGCCGACGCGGACGTCGTCGGAGTTGCCGAGCGGGAGCGGGCGCAGTCCGCCGACGCCCTCGACCCGGACGACGGCGAGGTCGTACCCGGCGTCGCGGCCGACCAGTTCGGCGCGGGCGCTCTCGCCGCCGCTGAAGGTGACGGTGACCGTGCCGTCGGGGGCCGCGGGTTCCACGACGTGGTTGTTGGTGAGGATGTGGCCCTGCCGGTCGAGCACGAAGCCGGTGCCGGTGCCCTGCTCGTTTGCGCCCTCCACGTGCAGCGTGACCACGCTCGGCAGCGCGCTCGCGGCGATCCCCGCGACGCTGTCCGGAGCGCGGTCCGCGTCCTCCGCGGCGACCTGCGGCAGCACGACGTCCCCGACGCCGTTCCGCTCGACGTACGCCCCCACTCCGCCGCCGACCAGCCCGGCGACGAGGGCGAGCGCCAGGGCGCCCAGCAGGGTGCCGACGCGACCGCGCCGCCGGGGGTGGGGGGCGTCGGCCTGGTGGTAGGTCGCGCGCGGGGCCGCCCAGGGGTCGTACTGCCCCCAGGGGGCGGGTCCGGCTTCGGCGGCGGGGTGCGCGCCGGGCGGGGGGCCGGGCTCCGTGGGGAGGGACGGGCCGTTCCGGTCCGCGCCCGCCGCCGTACCCGCCGCCGCGCCGGGCGACGGGTCACCGGCCGCGGGGGCCGTGGGGCCGGCGGCCGGGGGCCTGTCAACCGGGGGTCCGTCGACCGGCGCGGCATCGTACGCCTCGCGCGGCGAGGACGCGTCAGCCGGCCGGTGCTGGCGTGGGGGGCGGCTCCACCAGCTCCGCTCCGGTGGGCCCTCCCCCATCAGCGGGGGAGCTCCTTGCCGAGGATGTCCTGCGGAGGTGCGGCCTGCAGCAGGGGCGAGACGGCCGGGACGGCCGTGGCGCCGGGCAGGAGGGGGGCCGCCGCCACCGGGGCGGCCGAGACGAGCGAACGCGGCGCGGAGCCGCGGCGCTCGGCCACGTTGTCGGAGTAGGACTGCGCTCCGCCCCGCCGCCCCTGGGGGGCGAGCGCCGCACCCGACGCGGGTGCGCGCAGCGGAGTGACGCTGTTGCCCGGCGCGCCCGTGCCGCGGTTGCCGGTGTCCGCCGCGCCGCCGACCGGCACCGCTCCGCCGAGCGCGATCGCCGCGACGGAGACCGCACCGGCCGCACCCCAGGCGAACCGGCGGCCCCGCGAGGCCGACCCCGACGGGCGTCCGGGCTCGTGTATCGGGAACGCGCTCTCGCCCGCGCCGCCCGGGATCACCGAGGAGTGCGCCCCGCCCGGCAGGTAGTGGAAGCCCGGCTCACCGCCCACGTCGAAGACCCCGCTGCCGAAGCCCGGTCTTCTCGGGGGGTCGAGCGGCCCCGGGCCGTCCCCGCCGGGGAGGCCCTGGAGCCGCGCGAGCAGCCCCTCGGAGGGCAGGGGCGTGGGGTCCGCCCCGAACATGCTCTTCAGCCGGCGCTGCGCGTCGGCCTCCGCCTTGCAGCGCGGACAGGTGGCGAGGTGGGCGAGGACCCGCTCCCGGGCGTCGTGCTCCAGCTCGCCGTCGACGAGCGCGGCGAGGCGGTCTCCCAGGTGCTGTTCGGCGGACGTCTCGGGCTCGCTGGAATGGTCCGGGGCCGGGCCCCGGAAGGCTGCGGCGTTCACGCCGTCCCTACCTCCCCGGTGGCCGGTCCGCCCCAGATCCCCGCGAAGGAGCGCTCGGCGCGCGCCTCGGGCGAACGGTGCTGCAGGGCCTTGCGCAGGTGCGAGCGGCCCCGGTGGATGCGGCTGCGGACCGTGCCGAGCTTGACGCCGAGCGTGGCGGCGATCTCCTCGTAGCTCAGCCCCTCGATGTCGCAGAGGACGACGGCCGCGCGGAACTCCGGGGCCAGGGTGTCGAGCGCCTGCTGGACGTCCGCGTCGAAGTGGGAGTCCTGGAAGGTCTGCTGGGGGCCGGGCTCGCGGCTGGGCAGCCGCTCGGCCGCGTCCTCGCCGAGCGCGTCGAAGCGGATGCGCTGCTTGCGGCGGACCATGTCCAGGAACAGGTTGGTCGTGATGCGGTGCAGCCAGCCCTCGAAGGTGCCGGGCGTGTACGTGGACAGCGAGCGGAAGACGCGGACGAAGACCTCCTGCGTGAGGTCCTCCGCGTCGTGCTGGTTGCCGGTGAGCCGGTAGGCGAGGCGGTAGACGCGGGTGCTGTGCGTGCTGACGATCTCCTCCCAGGTGGGAGGGGTCCACGCCTGCGAATCCGCGTCGGTGGCGAAGGTCGCGGTCTGAGCGGGCTCGGCGGAGGTGGAGCGGTCAGCGGTGTCGGTCACGGATTTCGGCTCGCCCGACGACCTGAAAAGGCGCCGGAGCGCTCCTCCCCGATCACCGGCCGCAGCCGCACCTCCCCTGTCGGCTCTGGTGATGGTGTCCAGTGGAGCCCCTACCATAGCCACCTCGCCCGTTAGCTCCGGATAAGCAGTGTTGCGTGAATTTGGTACGACCCGCTGCGCGCGTTCCATGTGATCGACCGTCCCTCCCCGTCTCCTCATAACGCCCGGTCCCATCAGCGGGTTCCCGGGCCACCGGATAAAGTCACGCGAGCGCGTTACGTGGACCGTCGGTCCTATAGGGGACAGGAGAGGGCCATTACCGCCAATCGGCAGACGAGCTGGGCGTTCGCCGACGCGTTCGTCGCCGAGGACGACGCGTTGCACTGGGCCCGCGACCGGGCGCGGGAGGCCGGGCTGCGCACGGTCTCGCCCGGGGCGGGGGCCGCGCTGAGTCTGCTGGCCGCGTCGCTGGACGCGAAGTCCGTGGCGGAGATCGGGACGGGGACGGGGGTCTCCGGGATCCACCTGCTGCGCGGGATGCGGCCCGACGGTGTCCTCACCACGGTCGACCCGGAGCCGGAGCGGCAGCAGTTCGCGCGGCAGGCGTTCCGGGCGGCGGGGTTCACCGCGAACCGGGCCCGGTTCATCCCCGGGCGCGCCCTCGACGTGCTGCCGAGGTTGGCGGACGGGGGGTACGACCTCGTGCTCTGCGACGGGGACCGGTCGGAGTGCATGGAGTACCTGGGCGAATCGTTGCGCCTGCTGCGGCCGGGGGGGCTGGTGTGCTTCGCCGGCGTCTTCGCCGACGGGCGGACCGTCGACTCGCATCCGCAGCCGGCGGAGGTCCTGCGGCTGCGGGAGCTGTTGCGGACGGTACGGGAGAGTCCGGACCTGGTGCCGTCGCTCCTCCCCATGGGGGACGGGCTCCTCTGCGCGGTGCGGCGCGGCTAGCCTCGGCGGCGGCAGGTTTCGCGGCTCCGCCGCAGGTACCGGGCTCCGCCCGGCGGCCTCAAGCGCCGGCCGGGCTGGATTTTTTTGCCGGCTCGCGCCGGTTCCTTCAGCTCGCGCCGGTTCCTTCAGCTCGCGCTGGTTCGTTCCGCAGCGCTGACGAGCTTGCCGCTCGGCGGCGGTGCGGGCCGCCCGCCGCAGTCGCCCCCGGGGGGGGCACGCCAACGCCCCGGTGCCTGACCTCTGCACCGGGGCGGGCGGAATGCTGTGAAAGGGCGCGTTGCGCTCAGCCGACGACCTTCTTCAGGGCGTCACCCAGTGCGTCGGCCTCGTCGGGCGTCAGTTCGACGACCAGTCGACCGCCGCCTTCGAGCGGCACGCGCATGACGATGCCCCGCCCCTCCTTGGTCACCTCGAGCGGGCCGTCGCCCGTCCGCGGCTTCATGGCCGCCATGCTCGTTCCCCTTTCCGAAACCGCTCATCGCAGCCGACGACCCAGGTGTCACCGGCATCGAACACATCTCTTCCAAGCCATTATCCCGCATGGCAGGACCCGATGACCAACATCGGTCGGCATCGCTTGGGCAACGCGCGCCCGCAAAACCACTCAATTCGGCGATGTGACTGCGATACTGCGCCGCCTTCGGCACTCCTCCGCCGCCGAATTGTTAGACGCAGGTCACATGCCGCGCCGCGGCGATCTCCGTCATGCTGGCCGGAGCCGAGGACTCGACGAGCCGCACGAGGAGACACGACCCATGGCCGACAGCGTTCTGTACGAGGTGACCGACGGTCTGGCGACGATCACGCTGAACCGCCCCGAGGCGATGAACGCGATGAACGTCGAGGCGAAGACGGCGCTGCGGGACGCCGTGCGGGAGGCGGGGGCGGACCCGGCGGTGCGGGCGGTGCTGCTGACGGCGGCCGGGGACCGGGCGTTCTGCGTGGGGCAGGACCTGAAGGAGCACATCGGACTCCTCACGGCGGGCCACGCCGGCGAGGGCCAGGTCATGAGCACCGTGAGGGAGCACTACAACCCGATCGTGCGGGCGCTGACCGAGATGCCGAAGCCGGTCGTCGCCGGGGTCAACGGCGTGGCCGCGGGCGCGGGACTCGGCTTCGCGCTCGCCGCGGACTTCCGGGTGGTCGCGGACACGGCGAAGTTCACCACCTCGTTCGCGGGTGTCGCGCTGTCGGCGGACTCCGGCGTGTCCTGGACGCTGCCGCGGGTCGTCGGCCCGGGCCGCGCCGCGGACCTGCTGCTCTTCCCGCGGACGATCGACGCCCGGGAGGCGTACGACCTCGGCATCGCGAGCCGGCTGGTGCCGTCGGCGGAGCTGGCGGTGGAGGCGGCGAAGGTGGCGCGGACGCTCGCCGAGGGCCCGACCCTCGCCTACGCGGCGATCAAGGAGTCGCTCGCGCACGGCACCGCGCACTCCCTGTCGGAGACCCTCGACAAGGAGGACGAACTCCAGGCCCGGGCGGGCGCGTCGGAGGACCACCGGATCGCGGTGAGCGCCTTCGTGAACAAGGAGCGCCCGACGTTCCTCGGACGCTGAGGGCCCTACCGGCTCAGCGGCCGCCGCCGCGCGCCACGCAGTCGGCGAGGTGGTCGTCGACGAGCCCGCACGCCTGCATGAGCGCGTACGCCGTCGTCGGCCCGACGAACCGCAGGCCGCGCTTCTTCAGCGTCTTCGCCAGCGCGGTGGACTCGTCGGTGACGGCGGGGACGTCGTCGAGCGTGCGGGGCGCGGGCCGGCCGGCGGGGTCGGGGGCGTGCGACCAGATCAGCTCGTCGAGCTCGCCCGGCGACCAGGTGGCGAGCGCGCGGGCGTTGGCGAGGGTCGCGGCGATCTTCGCGCGGTTGCGGATGATGCCGGGGTCGCCGAGCAGGCGTTCGGCGTCCGCCTCGGTGAACTCGGCGACCGCCGCGATCCTGAAGTCGGCGAAGGCGGCGCGGAACCCGGGGCGGCGGCGCAGGATCGTCAGCCAGGACAGGCCGGACTGGAACGCCTCCAGGGACAGCCGCTCGAACAGGGCGTCGTCGCCGTGGACCGGGCGGCCCCACTCGGTGTCGTGGTACGCGACGTAGTCGTCGGTGGCGAGCGCCCAGGGGCAGCGGACGGGTGCGGTCGTCACGGGCGGTCCTCGGGAGCGGGGGCGGGGGCCGACGCGGAGTCCTCGACGGGGGCGGTGTCCTGGACGGCCGCCGGGGCGGGCCCGGTGGGCTGGGGGCCGCCGAAGAGGCCGGGGCCGCCGACCGTGACCGCGCGGGCGCCGGCCAGCGCGGTCTCCAGCTCGGCGATCCGCGCGTCCCGCTCGGCCAGTTCGGCGCCGAGCCGGCCGAGCACCTCGTCCACGTCCGTCATCCGGTAGCCGCGCAGGGTCATCGGCAGCCGCACCGACTCCACGTCCGCCGCGGCGAGCGGGCGGTCCGCGGGCAGCGGGTCGGTGAGCCGCTCGGGGGCCACCTCCGGGAGCACGGCCTCGTCGTTGTCGGCCGCCCCGACGACGGCGAGCGTCACGGCCGCGACGACCACGACCAGCGCGAGCAGAAAGCAGATGAACATGAGCACGAGCGACTCCCCGGGTCGTGCGGCAGGGACGAAACGGTCCAGGCGACGATCGTGCCACGTCGCACCGACAACTAGGGTCGGTGACGGCCGCCGTACGGGGCCCGAGAAGGAGGACGCAGGGCAATGCTGAGGCTGGGACGGCGCGAGTTCGCCGACGACGAGCCGGTGATCATGGCGATCGTGAACCGGACCCCCGACTCGTTCTACGACCGGGGCGCGACGTTCCGCGACGAGCCCGCGCTCGCCCGCGTCGAGCAGGCGGTCGCCGAGGGCGCGGGGATCATCGACATCGGCGGGGTCAAGGCGGGGCCCGGCGAGGAGGTGTCGGCGCAGGAGGAGGCCCGGCGCACGGTCGGCTTCGTCGGGGAGGTGCGGCGGCGGTTCCCCGACGTCGTGATCAGCGTCGACACCTGGCGGCACGAGGTCGGGGAGGCGGTCTGCGAGGCGGGGGCGGATCTGCTGAACGACGCGTGGGGCGGGGTCGACCCGCGGCTCGCGGAGGTGGCGGCGAAGCACGGGGCGGGGCTGGTGTGCACGCACACGGGCGGCGCGCAGCCGCGGACCCGCCCGCACCGGGTGGCCTACGAGGACGTCATGGCGGACATCCTGCGGACGACGGTCGAGCTGGCCGAGCGGGCCGTCTCGCTCGGGGTCCGGCGGGACGGGGTGCTCATCGATCCGGGGCACGACTTCGGGAAGAACACGCGGCACTCGCTGGAGGCGACCCGGAGGCTGCCGGAGATGGTCTCGACGGGGTGGCCGGTGCTGGTGTCCCTCTCCAACAAGGACTTCGTCGGCGAGACGCTGGACCGGGGGGTCACCGAGCGGGTCGTGGGGACGCTGGCGACGACGGCGGTCTCGGCGTGGCTCGGGGCGCGGGTGTACCGGGTGCACGAGGTCGCCGAGACCCGTCAGGTCCTGGACATGGTGGCGTCGATCGCCGGGCGCCGCGAGCCCGCGGTCGCCCGGCGCGGACTGGCCTGAGGGCCGGTCCCTGGGGTCAGACCCCGACCTCCTTCGTCACCAGCGTGATCGCCTCGTCGACGTCGTCCGTCACGTGGAACAGGAGCAGGTCCTTCTCGCCCGCCTTGCCCTGGGCGATGACCGTGTCGCGCAGCCAGTCGACCAGGCCGCTCCAGTAGGACGTGCCGAACAGGACGATGGGGAACTGGGTGACCTTGCGGGTCTGGACGAGGGTGAGGGCCTCGAAGAGCTCGTCCAGGGTGCCGAGGCCGCCGGGGAGGACGACGAAGCCCTGGGCGTACTTGACGAACATGGTCTTGCGGACGAAGAAGTAGCGGAAGTTGACGCCGATGTCGACGTAGGGGTTGAGCCCCTGTTCGAAGGGGAGCTCGATGCCGAGGCCGACGGAGGTGCCGTCCGCCTCGACCGCGCCCTTGTTCGCGGCCTCCATCGCGCCGGGGCCGCCGCCGGTGATGACGGCGAAGCCGGCCTCGGCCAGTGCGCGGCCGATGGCGACGCCGGAGGCGTACTCCGGGGAGTCGGCGGGGGTGCGCGCGGAGCCGAAGACGCTGATGGCGGGCGGGAGTTCGGCGAGGGTGCCGAAGCCCTCGATGAACTCCGACTGGATGCGCAGGACCCGCCAGGGGTCGGTGTGCACCCACTCGGAGGGGCCGCCTCCGGAGTCGAGCAGGCGCTGGTCGGTGGTGCTGGAGCGGACCTGGTCGCGGCGCCGGACGACCGGGCCCGTGCGCTCCTCCTTGCGGGGCTGCGCGCCCTCGGGACTGCTCATGTGTGTGCTCCCTCCGCTGTGGATCCGTCATCCAGAGTAGGTCTACGCGGGTTACCCGCGTGGGAGCACCGCATGTCGGTCAGGTGCCGGATCGTTCCGTGAGCCACGCGGCGAGGCGGGTCTCGGCGTCGAGGATCTTCGCCGTCTCGACCCGTTCGTCCCGCTTGTGGGCGAGGAGCGGGTCGCCTGGGCCGTAGTTCACCGCGGGGACGCCGAGCGCGCTGAAGCGGGAGACGTCGGTCCAGCCGAACTTGGGGCGGGCCTCGCCGCCGACCGCGGCCATGAAGGCGGCCGCGGCGGGGTGCGAGAGGCCGGGCAGCGCGCCGCCGGTGTGGTCGTCGATCACGAACTCGGTGACGCCGCAGTCCGAGAAGTGGTCGCGGACGAACTGCTCGGCCTCGGCCATGGAGCGGTCGGGGGCGTAGCGGAAGTTGACGGTGACGGTGCAGGCGTCGGGCAGCACGTTGGTGGCAACGCCGCCCTCGATGCCGACCGCGTTGAGGCCCTCGTGGTACTCCAGGCCGTCGATGACCGGCCTGCGCGGCTCGTAGGCGGCGAGCCGCGCGAGGATCGGCGCGGCGGCATGGATGGCGTTCGAGCCCATCCAGGCGCGCGCGGAGTGCGCGCGCTCGCCGGAGGTGCGCAGGTGGACGCGCAGGGTGCCCTGGCAGCCGCCCTCGACCTGGCCGTCGGACGGCTCCAGGAGGATCGCGAAGTCGCCCTCCAGCCAGTCCGGGTGCGCCTCGGCGACGTGGCCGAGGCCGTTGAGGTGGGCGGCGACCTCCTCGTTGTCGTAGAAGACGAACGTCAGGTCGCGGTTGGGCTCGGGGACCGTGGCGGCGATGCGGAGCTGGACGGCGACGCCGGCCTTCATGTCGCAGGTGCCGCAGCCCCACAGGACGCCGTCGTCGTCGAGCCGGGAGGGGACGTTGTCCGCGATCGGGACCGTGTCCAGGTGGCCGGCGAGGACCACGCGCTCGGACCGGCCGAGGTCCGTGCGGGCGACGACGTTGTTGCCGTGCCGGTCGACCCTCAGGTGGGGCAGGGCGCGCAGGGCGGCCTCGACCGCGTCGGCGAGCGGCTTCTCCTCGCCGCTGACGCTGGGCAGGTCGACGAGCCGGGCGGTCAGCGCGGCGGCGTCCAGGGTGAGGTCGAGCGCGGTGTCGGTCATGGTCCGAGCTTAGGTCGTGCCCAGGTACCGTGTGGGCGTGCCTGAGCCCACCCCTTCCCGCAGGCGCGGCCGGCTCCTCCGCTACGGGGCCGCCGTGCTGGTGCTGCTGTGCCTCGCGGCCTATCTGGCGGTCCAGCAGCTCAACCGACCGGAGTCCACGCGCTGCGTCGTCGTCTCGGGCGACGGCGACGGCCCGGGTGCGGACGGTTCCGGCTCGCGGTACGAGCTGACGCCGGAGATGGCCGGCAACGCGGCGACGATCGCGGCGGTCGGCACGAGCGAGGGGCTGCCGGAGCGGGCCGTGACGATCGCGATCGCGACGGCGATGCAGGAGTCGGGGCTGCGGAACATCGACTACGGCGACCGGGACTCGGTCGGCCTCTTCCAGCAGCGGCCGTCCAAGGGGTGGGGCACGGTCGAGCAGATCATGGACCCGGCGTACTCGGCGCGGAAGTTCTACGACGGGTTGAGGACGATCCCCGGGTACTCGCGGCTGCCGCTGACGGTCGCGGCGCAGAAGGTGCAGCGGTCGGGGTTCCCGCAGGCGTACGCCAAGCACGAGCCCGACGCGACGCTGCTGGCCGCGGCGTTCACGGGGCGGGCGGACGGGGTCCTGTCGTGCAGGGGGCTGCGCGACCGGCGGGCCGGCAGCGCGGAAACGGTCTGGAACGGCGTGCAGCGGGATTTCGGGGCGGCGGCGTCCGACGGGCGCGCGAAGGGGCGGACGTTGACCCTGCCGGTCGGGCGGGCGCTGTCCGACGGGGCCGCCCCCACCGACCGGCGCGGCTGGGAACTCGCCCACTGGGCGGTCGCCCAGGCCCAGTCGATGGGCATCGAGCGGGTGACCTACGGCGGCCGCGAGTGGTCCGGCGCGGGCTGGTCCGCCGCGCGGGGGGTCTCGTCCAGGGACGAAGTCCGCATCACCGTGACCCGCTGACGGCGGGGTTGTTCCCCACCCCGCCCCTTCCCGAATCCCTCACGCCGGGCGGCTCTGCGCCTCCGGCGCGTACCGGGCTCCGCCCGGCGGCCTCGAACGCCGACCGGGCTGACGTTTCTGGGCCACCGCTCGCCGGTAGGGCTGGCGTCGGGGCCACCCCCGCTGTGCCCAGCGCAGCGACGTTCACGCCCGGGCGTGGGGCGATTATGCGACGCATTGCGAAGTCTTTACCCGGCGGGGCCGCAACCAATCACCGCCTCAAGGGGGTTGGGCAGCGCGTCCGGACGGCGGCCCGGAGAGATGCGGGGCGCCACCGTAAACGCAGAAGGAGCACCATGTCCCTCCCCCTGACCCGTCGGATCGCCCGTGTCGCCCTGCTCGTGGCGGCGGGAGCCGCGCCGGTGGTGGGTGCGGCCGGGTCCGCGCAGGCCGCCGCCCCCGATCTCGGTGGGCTGACCGCGCTGGACGGCGCGGCCGTGGACGGCGCGGCGCAGCAGGCGACGCGGGTGGCCGGCGACACCGGCGGCACGGCGGTGAAGACGGCGGTGCCGATGGCCGGTAAGGCGGTCGGGGCCGGCGCGCGCACGGCGACGCCGGTGGCGCAGGAGGCCGCGGGCGACCTGGCCGGGAGCACGGCGGACGTGCTCGGCAAGACCGCCGGTGACGCGACCAAGGGCGGCGGGCTGCCGACGCAGAGCCTCGGCGGCCTGCCCGTCGAGGGCCTGCCGATCGGCTGACCCGCCCGCCGCACGCGAAGGGGCCCGGGAAGCGC